>JAGLPR010000053.1 GCA_023137255.1 Bacteroidales bacterium
ATGGGGGTGCTGATGGACCTTCGTTCCGACCTTACCTCCCAGCAGATCATTCCGCTGAGTCCCTGCAACACCATGATCTCCACCAATGCCCCGGATCTGAAATGGGACTCCAGGAAACCAGCTGATGAATTTGTGGTCAGGTTATACAACGATCAGGGATTGGTCTGGGAGAAGCATACTACAGCCACCTCCCTGGCATTTCCACAGGATGAACGGGCCCTGGAATACGGCGAATCCTATTTCTGGAACGTGGAGGGAGAGGAGCTGATCCATTCGTTCAGGTCCCTGAATCAGAAGTTTACCATACTGCCTGAAGAGAAGATCAGGGAGATCAAAGAGGAAGAAGAGAAACTGATTGGGATGTTCATCGACGATCCTGGCAGTTCCAGCCTGCACTCCCTGCTGGGGGCCTACTACGCCAAAGCAGGTTTATTTGAAGATGCCATCAAAGCATTCGAACTGGTTAGGGATTCCAACCCGGAAGCTACCCTGCCACACGAGATCCTGGGGAGACTTTACAGTGATGTGGGAAAAAAGGATCTCGCCATTGCAGAGCTGCAGAAGGCATTGACGCTTGAAAAGGAAAAATAATCCGCTTCAACAAATAGCGTGGCACCATACAGGACCTCTATCATTTTAATCCTTGTGGCTCTTCCTCTCCTCACCCGGCCAGGAATTGCACAGGAAGCGCAGGATCTGTTTCAGTCTGAACTGAGGGAAGCAAGTCTGGGCAAGGATACTTCCAGAGTTCAACAACTAATTTCAGAACATCGACTCTGGGTGAAACCAGCTGTTAACAAGCTGATCAGCGACTATATCCACCGCACCATGACAGGGAACAGAGCGGCCGCAGGAACCAGAAAAGAGGCTGCCACCCTGATCGCCCAAACTTTCCAGGACACCTATGGCGAGAAGAGCCTCTCAATTGCCACCGCTTATCTTGATAGCTGGAGCCTGGAGCAGATGGGTAAGAAAGCACAGGCCGACCGGATCTTCGGAATTGCTGAAGATTTCCGTACCAATAGTCAGCAAATTGAAGAAGCTGTGACTGAATATCACCGGGCCCTGGAGCTTTACCTCGATATCGGGGATGTCAGAGGAGAAGGGGAAGTATTTGGCAGAATGGGACTTATCTATTGGGCCATAGATTCCGATACCTGTCTTGCCTACTATCAGAATGCCTTGAACGCGAGGGAAAAAGTGGATGACCTTTTCCTGGTTGGTGCCACTTTGAACAGCCTTGGAGTGGTGTACTGGCAAAAATATAGAAATCTTGATTCCACCATTTACTACCTGGAAAGGGCCTGCAAAGTTCGCAGGAAAATCGGGGACCTGACCGGTCTTGGAAAATCACTGGTCTACCTGGCCCTGAACTATCAAAATACAGGACAGTATGTGAAAGCACAGGACGCCTACCTGGAAGCTTATCAAGTGAATGAGAAAGTTGGAAATAAGATTAAGATGGCTGAGGCCATGCAGAATTCAGCAACGCTCTTGAACGCAACGGGACATTACCAGGAGGCTCTGGATAAGTTGGAGATTGCATTGGAATTGAGAAAAGAACTGGATGATCCGGTAAAAACCGGAAATGTACTGAATGAGCAGGGCAATGTCTATTCCAGCATGAGAGATTATGATAAAGCCATAGAATTTTATTCGGAGGCCGTTGAAATTATGAATGTTGAGGGAAGCCTTGAAGGTCAGGCCATTGGATATAATAACATTGGAACCATACTGGATGAGGTGAAACGTTTCAATAAAGCCATTGACTATTACACCCGTTCCCTGGAGATATACAGGCAAAAAAGTGACAATGAGGGTGTGGGTACAGCCCTGGGAAATCTTGGCAACTCCTATTATGGCCTGGGTAAGTATGAGGAAGCAGAACTTTACCAGCACCTGGCCCTGAAGATAAGCAGGGAACTTAATCTTCAAGAAAACGAAATCCACAATCTGATCAACCTGTCCAATGCACAGAATGCCATGGGAAAACTTGATTCCGCCTGGTATCATTGTAATCTGGCCTTGCAAAAAGCCACTGAAATGGACAATCCCCAACTGGTATGGATCTCTACCCTGAACCTGGGTGATAATTTTGAAAAAAGAGGTGAATACCAGAAGGCCATTGAGCATTATGAAAGTGCCCTGGGAATTGTGGAAGAAATCAGGCTTTCTTTAAGCGGAGAGGATTTCAGGGCTGAATATATGGCTGCAGAAAGATTCGCCTTCGAAGGTCTGATACACCTGCTGGGCAGGCTCCATCTGATTGATCCGCTAAAAGGATATGATCAAAAAGCATTTCTTTATGCTGAGAGAAGTAAATCCAGGGCCTTCCTGGACATGCTGTCAGATACCATCCAACCGGCCAGTTTGCCGAAGGTACAACTTTCAATTCCTGACGATCAAACCCTGATCCTGGAATATTTCCTGGGCGACAGTAGTTCCACTCTTTGGGTAATCGCACAGGAGGAGCATGAGATGTATGTTTTACCGGGCCGTCAAGAACTGGCCGACAACATTGAAACCCTTCGTTTCAGCCTTTCCCAACCCGATCCGGCCAACCTATCCTTCTTTTCGAAATCAGCACAAAGTTTATACGCACTGCTCCTCAAACCTGCAGAAAAGCTCTTGAAAAAAGGGAACAACCTGGTGATAATTCCGGATGGGGAACTTTTCTACCTCCCCTTTGAGGCTCTTCTGACGAAAGCTCCCAAGCGGGGGAAAGACAGCGATCCTGCATCCTTCTCTTACCTGGTACTTAAACACCCCATCACCTACGGGCATTCAGCCACTATCCTGATGAATATGCCATCAGGCCTGCAGACTATTAGCAGAACACCTGCGAGCTTTCTGGCGTTCGGGGATCCGGCCTTCTCTTCAAAGTATCCAAGGCTGGAACACAGTGCAGCGGAGATCAAAAATATTGCCTCTCTCTTTGAATCCTCGGCAGCAGATGTATTCACCCAGAATGAGGCCAGTGAGCAACAATTTAAAGCCCTTGACCTGGAACAATACCAGTACATTCATTTTGCCACCCATGGAACCATGGATGAAGTGATCCCTGATTTTTCAAGCCTGGTTCTGGCCATGGATCCAGACAGGAATGAAGATGGTCTGCTGCAGGCGTGGGAAATAACAGAACTTAAGATGCAAGCCGACCTGGTAGTATTATCTGCCTGCCAGACAGGACTGGGAAAGCAGGTCCGGGGGGAAGGACTGGTAGGGCTAACCCAGTCACTGATCTACTCAGGGGCTTCGTCTGTAATAGTAAGCTTATGGAGTGTGGCTGACCACTCTACCTCTGAATTCATGACAGCCTTTTACAACAACCTGATTATCCAGGAGATGGATAAATCAGTATCTCTACAGGAAGCAAAACTCTCAATGCTCGAGGATGTGAATCTTGCTCATCCTTTCTACTGGGCGCCCTTCATCCTGATCGGCAAGCAGTAAGCGGAACAGAACAAACAGCCATATCCAGGGGCCAGTCCCCGGATACACAAAACATACTTATTATGAAATCAAAGAAAAGGATTGCCAGGCTTTTCACAGGTCTTATCATCTGCATGTTCATGCTCGGAATAAGCGGCCTAAACGCCCAGGTGATCAAAAAAACTGTGGAAGAACTTTCCCTCGATTCAAAAACCATCCTATATGGGACATGCACCCAAATCGAAAGCTTATGGGATGAGAAACATGAACGGATTCATACAGAGATCCATGTCCAGGCGGAAGGCTATCTGAAAGGTGCCCAGGGATCGATTGTCACCGTTACTGTACCCGGAGGCCGAGTTGATAATATCATGTACGAGGTATCGGATATGCCATTCTTCACCGAAGGGGAAGAGTGTGTGATTTTCCTGTCAAAGCACTCAAGCGGAAGAAACCTGGTTACAGGTGCGGTCCAGGGAAAGCTTAAGATCCACAAGAATCCCAATACGGGCAAACGGCTGGTGAACCGGCCCGTGAAAGAAGAAGCCTCTGCCAAGAAATCGGCCACAATACTTGATGAGTCCACTCAGAAAACAGAAGCCATCCTCCTGGACGACTTCCTGGTAGAAATTGCCTCATACCTGGGACAATAAACGGTTCCTATCAATACAAAACAGCGCAAATCATGAAAACCACAACAAGATATTTCGCAAGCATCATCATCTTACTGATGGCCATATACGGAACCGCCTTTGCTCAAACTCCCGACACTGAACCTCCAAGCCAACCCGAGGGACTACAGGTAATAGAAACTCATAATACGGCCATTGGCATTAGCTGGGATGTTTCCACAGATAATGTGGGAGTCACTGGTTACAAAATTTTTGTCGATGATTTGGAACATGGCACTTCGGTTGACAATGAGTACATTGTTACAGGCCTAAGCATAAACACAAGTTATAGCATTCAGGTATTGTCCTTTGATGCTGCATTAAATGAAGGTGTTCGATCAACAGACATTAATCCTACTACATCCACAAGCACCATCACTGGTACTGTTACTTCAAGTGAAGGTCCTGTCCCAGGAGCTTCGGTTACTCTTACCGGTTTGGTAGTCAATATGAGTGCAATTGCCAATACAGATGGCGAATACAGATTTGATTACTTGAGACCTGGTATTTATGAAGTTTCGGTGGGTTCTATGACTTATATTGAATATGCAACTGAGGGTCATACCACCATTCAGGATTTTATGCCCGATGATGGCAGACCAATAGTTCACACAGCTCCGGTAGACAATATCATAGATATAAATGCAGGAGGCGGGGGCGTGGCATACGGCAGTGGCATTACCGATAAAGGGGTGGTCTGGAGTACAACTCCATATATCTCAGCACTATCTGAAGACACAATTTCACTCGGACCTGGTGAAGGTACTTTTAGCGGGTCGATATATGGCCTTGACCCAAATACAGTTTACTATATTAAGGCTTTTGCCATAAACGGTCAGGGAATTGGCTGGGGAGAGGAATACCGTTTTTATACCGGGTGCAACACAATAATTCTCAATGAACAGATCACAAATACCAGTTGTGGAGGAACCGATGGAGCCATCTCCATATCACATCTGGGATTGGAGGGGCCATTTACCTATAATTGGACTGGACCAGAAGCTTTCTCATCTACCTCAAAAGATATTTCCGGACTGGGTACCGGCACCTACGAGGTAACAGTTATGGAGAGAGATGGCTGTGAAACAGTAAAATCCTATGAGATTACAGAACCACCTCCGCCTACGATCAATAATCTTACTGAGGTAATCTGTAGTGACGGAAGCTTTACCATCACACCGGCTGATGTAGCAGACGGTATCGTACCTGCTGGAACAACTTACAGTTGGGGTTTGCCTGAAGTAACGGGTGGACTCACTGGAGGCGTCGTAGGTGTCGAACAGACCAGTATCAGTGGAACGCTCAGCAATCCAACTAATACTGCCCAAACAGCTACCTATACGGTTACTCCAGTTTCCGGAACATGCACGGGTGCCACATTTGAAGTTACGGTTATAGTGAATCCTTCACCGGCCATAAGTGATCTAAGTGTTACTATCTGTGGTGGTAGTGCATTTACCTTGACACCTGTAAATGGAACCGATGGCAGGATCCCGGTAGCAACAACATACACCTGGGGGCCTCCAATTGTTACAGGGGGACTCACCGGAGGCGCAGCAGCTGCCGGACAGCCCAGTATCAGTGGTACGCTCAGTAATCCAACAAATACTGCCCAAACAGCTACCTATACAGTAACTCCATTTACTGGATCATGCGTTGGAGTCACATTCAATATTGTAGTTACGGTCAATCCATCACCGGCAATCATCGTGAGTAACCTAACTCATATCAGCTGCTATGACTGTAATGATGGTGCCATTGACATTACCGTTACCAGTGGAGTACCCATTAATAGTCTTAGTTGGACAGGACCTGGTGATTTTCTCTCGACAAATGAAGATCTGTCAAATCTTGGCCCAGGCCTATATACGGTCGTAGTTACTGACCAGGGATTGTGCACTGGAGAACTTCAAGTTGAAGTTGGAAATCCATTGGTAGTTACTAAAACCTCCGATTATAATACTAATTATGAAGAGGAACAAGTGATCGGCACCCTGAGATACGCCATGGAGTATGCCAATGACAATTCGGGATTGGACAGCATCAGTTTTAATTTTGTGGGGGAAGGCCCCTTTACCATCTATCCCACCACAAACCTGCCTTGGATTTCCGAGTCGCTTATAATAGATGGCTACTCCCAGAGTGGTGCTTCCCCAGCGAGCGAAACTACCGCTGCTACCCTCATGGTAGAACTGAATGGTGGTTCGATATCAGGTGGTGATTTCCAACATGGACTGGTAATCATTGAAGATGGCAGCACCATCAGAGGACTGGTGATCAATGGTTTTGACCAAACTGGTATAATAATTGAAGGGTCTGATGGAAATGTGATTGAAGGAAACTACATCGGTACCAACATAAATGGAATTACTCCCATACCTAATGCCGATTATGGCATACTGATCATCGGAGGTTCAGACAACCTGGTGGGGGGGACTGATCCTGCTTCCAGGAACATCATATCCGGAAATGGATTAAATGGGATATCTATTGTGAACCCCCATGAAGGAGATGATGCTATTTCCAATCGAATCGAAGGAAATTACATTGGCTTGGCCTTTAATGGAATGAATGCTATTCCTAACCAAGCTTCAGGTATATATATTACTGGAGCAGAAAACATCATCGGCGGTGAGGTACAAGGAGCAGGTAATGTCATCTCCGGGAATGGGGAGCATGGAATTTACATACACTCCAGAAGTGCAATCGGGAACCAGATTCTTGGGAATATCATCGGGCTTGATTATACAGGTTCGGCGCACATAAACAATGGTGAAGGCAATGCTGCCTCAGGGATCTTCTTGTCAGATTGCTTAGAAACCATTGTGGGTGGGACCACCTCGAATACCAGAAACATTATCTCCGGTAATCAAAGAGGAGTATACATTTATGGAATTGATTTTGACACGCCTTATGAAAGCAGGCATAGAATCATAGGTAACTATATCGGGACCGATATTACCGGAGAACAATCACTTGGCAATAGAGCAGAAGGCATTTACGTCAATAGTGAACGTCAAAATGCGATTGGTGGAAGTGCTTCTGGTGAGGGTAACCTGATCTCGGGAAATGGTGGTTCGGGAATTGCCATGGCCGTGGTCAATCAGGATTCGATCAAGGGTAACTTCATCGGAACTGATGTAACAGGTACCAAAGGAATCCCCAACAATTTAGCGGGCATCAATCTGGAAGCATGTGGGAGTATCCATGTGGGAGGCTCTGATATTGGAGAAGGTAATCTGATTTCGGCCAACAACGGTGATGGAATTGTCATACGCGAAAGTGAATATGGCACGACAAGTGGGATCTATGTCAAAGGAAATTTCATAGGTACCGATATTTCCGGAACCAAAGCTCTTGGGAATTATTCCAATGAATCAGAGACCTACTATCGTGGAAATGGAGTCTCCATACATGGAACTGTCACATACAGCTGGATCGGAGGAACAGAACCCAACGAAGGAAACCTGATTGCCTTCAACGAAAATTGCGGTGTGGAAATCAACCATGTATTGCTCTATGATCAGCCAATGTTTGGTTCAGGGAGTCAAGTCAGGATCCTGTCCAATTCCATCCATTCTAACGGCAGCATTGGAATCAACCTGTACGATGAAGTAGTGGATATAGTGACGGAAAATGATGAGGAGGATGCAGATGAGGGCCCAAACGGATTGCAAAACTATCCTACCCTGGATACCGTGTATTTTTCTCAGAATGAGATTAATATTTTCGGTATCCTGGGCAGCGTTCCGGATGAAGACTTCCTTCTTCAATTCTTTGTAAGCCCAAAGGTGGATCAAACGGAAGATAGAGAAGGGAAAACACTTATCGGATCAGAAATGGTAAGCACAAATCCTGTATCAGGTTTTACCCACTTTCATTTCTCATTCCCAAGCTCACTTCGCGATGGATTGGTAGTAACCGCCACAGCAACTGATGATGCCGGAAACACCTCTGAGTTCTCTAATGCACTGGGTAGTGCCCAGGACCAGGAATCCAATATGCCCATGCACTGGGTGATCAATGAGGAAGGTTTGCCTTATGTGAACGACAACAGCGACTTCCAGGCCCTTACCCAGGCAATGGATACGTGGGAAGCAATTACAACTTCCGAAGTCGATTTTGAGTATGATGGTACTACCCCCCAGGCAAAGGCCGTGGCCAATGACGGGATCAACCTGATTACCTTCATGGACGAAACCTACTTTACCACTAACGAGGTATTGGGCCTGGCAGCTAAAACACTCTTCATGGATGATGCCAGTGGTATTGCTGAAATTGTGGATGCCGACATTGTGTTTAATCCCTACTTTACTCAGGGAGATGCAGGATTCAGTACCGATACTCATACCGGCATTTATGATTTACAAAGCATTGCCACTCATGAAATTGGCCATACCTTCGGAATGATACACAGCGGGGTATTGGAGTCTACCATGTTCTTTACAGTTATGGATCATTCCACGGAAAGCCGGACACTGGAACAGGATGATATAGCCTGGGCCAGTTACCGCTATCCTGTGCTATCCGAATTTGACCAGGTGTTTGGCAACATTAGGGGGAACATACTCTATGGTGACGATCCGCAGTTCCCTCCCGTGGGAGGGGCGCTTGTAATAGCTACCAATATTTCTAACGGGGATGCGATCCATGCCTACTCGGATGAGAACGGGGATTACATTATCCCGGTTCCTGCCGGAAGCTACAAAGTCTCCATTGAACCACTGGATGGGAACGTTCATGGGTACTACCTGACCAAGGCCAATATCAGTTACTACATAGATGCAATTACAGTTTATACAGATTTCCCCAAGGAATATTACAATTATAGTTCAGAAGGTTGGAAGAATGACGATCCGGATGAATATGTTGCAGTCGGTGTAGATGCCGGCTCATCAACCATTAATATCAACCTGGTCACCAACAAAGACCTGACTCCGCCAGAAGTTGTGGCAGTCACGCCCAAGAGGGATTCCGTAGGAGTGAGTGTAATGACCCAGGTCTTCATGGGATTCTCTGAACAGGTGGATATTAACACCTTTACAGACGAAACCTGTTCCCTGACATGGATTGAAGTTGAAGCTACAGGTGAGGTTTACGGGAATTTCGTAGTAGCTGATAACTACGGTCGGAGAATTGCCTTCACCCCAAGGGAGTACCCATTGGATTACAGTCGCATTTATACACTCCAAATTACCGGCGGAGTCACTGATCTGAAAGGAAACGGTCTGCTTGTTCCGCAGATTCCATATACGTTTACCACAGAGGACCCGGACCTGGAGGCTCCAAATGTGACCGATATGATCCCGGATTACGGCATTGATACCATATTCACCAATGCGAACATTATGGTGTTCTTCTCCGAAGCTATGGATGCAATATCCACGCCGGATGGATTCTCCCTAACATATAATGGCGGGCAAATGGTTCAGGGAATATATTCCTGGGATCAGGATCTGAAGATACTCACCTTTGATCCGGATTCCTTCCTGGACGAAGGAACTGGATATACTGTGAGTGTCACTTCAGGCCTGAAGGATCTTTCGGGAAATCCGCTTGAAAAAGACAGTGTATTGATCTTCTCGACCGTTCCTGAGGCAAATCCGGAGATCATATTTGTAGGACCTTGGCCGGACCAAAGTTCGGTCAGTCTGGATAGTCCGTTGCTGATCGACTTCTCGGAACCAATAGATCCTCAGACCATCAATACCAATACCGTAAAGCTTTTGTTGGAAGGCTCACAAGTGGCCGGGAAATTTGAATTCCTCTTTGACAATTCCAGGGTGATATTCAGACCCGATCAACTATTATCACCCACTACTACCTACGATGTGGAAGTGACCATCGATATAAGCGACGTATCGGATGAACCACTCACCCTGCTTCAGGGAATATCAGACCACCAGTTCACAACCGCTGATATTGTTAAAGTTCCTTTTATCGATGATCTACAACCTTCTTCCGGGGTAGTAGGTACCATGGTCACCATCAGTGGTGAGGGCATCGATCCCAATCCGGATAATATGAAAGTAATGTTCGGAGATAAGGAGGCAGCTGTAATCTATAGCGAATCAACATATCTCACTACCAGGGTTCCAGTTGGGGCCACGGAAGGGATGGTAACCATAAAAAAAGGCGATAAGCTCTCCAACGAAGAGTATTTCTATGTGGTGCCCATCAATGATGATCCAGGAGATGAAATCAGACGGGTGGTGGGAACCCAGGCCCAGGCAGAAGATGTGGAGATTGAGCCCGATGCGGCCTATGCATACATCACCAACTCGGGAGCCAATTCCATCACAAAACTGAATATGATCACCTTCCAGGTAGAGTCACTGGAGGTGGGCCAGATGCCTGTTCAGATAGATATTCACCCCAATGGTGACATTGCTTATGTAAGCAACCACCTGTCACACGATGTGTCCGTGATTGACCTGGATGAGATGGTGGTAGTAGAGACCATTGCAGTGGGTGTCAATCCATATGGCCTGGTGGTTTCACCCAACGGGGACCTTCTCTATGTGGCCAATACCACCTCTGAGGATATTATTTACATAGACGTGGATCCAAACAGTGGCGGATATGACAAAGTGGTCAGAAGCGTGAGAACCAATGCCAGCAATACAGGCATTGATGTATCGCCCGATGCAGGTCTTGTTTTGATCGCTTGTGAACAAGGCATCCTCTACCTGATTACCGATCAGGATGATCCCGCGTTCAATACCATCAATCGCACCGTTAATACAAGTGCAAGTGCTTCGGGTGTCAAAATCATGCCCGACGCAGGTCTGGCTGTGGCTTTCACGGAGGATAATTACCTGGTAGTTATTGGGATCATTCCAGGGGTCAATTATGGACATATAGTGGGAAAGGTAAATACCAGAGGAAGCATAGGTGATATTGATATCAGCCCGGACGGACAGATCATTTATGTGACCCATCCCCTCATTGATGAAGTTTCAGTGTACGAGATTGAATACACCGGGGCTCCCAATGCGGATGCTTCAGTGAATGTTAGCGTGAACCTGGAACTGATCAATGTGATTGAAGTAGACGAAGCACCTTATGCAATTGCCGTGGATTCCAGAGCAGAAAAGGTACTGGTGGGACACTATACGGACGATGGAAAGGTGACCGAGATTTATATAACTGGTGCTGTGGAAGTAATTTCTTCCTTGGAAGATCTGATCGAATCGGTCATCGAAGCTATTGCTGATAACGATATCTATAGTAAATATGGAGGTAAGTTACTCGTCGACCTGGAAAAAACCCTGGCCAGGTATTCAACAGATCAGCTGGAATCGGCTATTGATCATCTCGATAATTTCATTATACGAGTGGAAAGATGGATGGAAAGTGGTTCGATTCCTGAAGATCTGGGCTATGCATGGCTGGATGCCGCCTTCAGGATCAGAGCTCAACTGGTCAAGGATGCTGAAGAGATATGGGGACTGAAAGGAAGCTCTGGTTCTTCCGGACTGGATATAAGTTCGAGCCCGAATCAGCAAAATATCCTAAGCAATAAGGAACTGATCGGAGCAAGGGAATTGAAGCTCCAAAACCAGCCCAATCCATTCAGCAACCAGACCCGGATCAACTTTGAGATTCCGGAGATTGATCGGGCGAATATACCAGTGATCATGAGGGTATTCAACACCAGCGGACAGGTAGTGAAGACACTGATCCATATGGATATGGAATCCGGCAGCTATTCTGTCATCTGGAACGGAGGTCTGGATGACGGAGGTCTGGTGCCCGACGGAATCTACCTGCTGGAGCTGACGATCCCTGGTCAGCGCGAGGTGATGACTATCTCTGTAATCAGATAGTGAAAGATTGAGTAGTGAATGCAGGGGGCGGGGACTCAGTTCCCGCCCTTTTTCTATTACGGAATTTGAAACCTGAGGGAATCCAGGTGGCGCTGTGCTTTCTGCAATTCCAGGGAATCGGTCTCCAGGGTCAGGTACCTTCTCCAGTGAGGTATACTTTCTTGAATATATCCCCTGGCTTCATAATAGAGTGCAAAGCACCTTTCTGTCTCCGGATAATCCGGATCCAGTGATTTTGATTTCTCAAGGTATTCAAAGGCGGTTGCATATTCCAGGAGGATAAAGTGCGCTTCTGCCAGGTTTTTGTATACCCTGTAATTATGCGGTGAGGCAGGTGAGATACGCAGGGATTTGCGAAGAACCAGTTCAGCTTCGGTGGGACGTCCCAATTTGTTGTAAAGAGCACCCAGGGCGCTGTAGGCCGATGTAAAAGTCGAGTCCATTTCTACAGCCTTCCGGTACCACACCTCGGCCTGGTTGTACAATCCCCTGTCTTCCGACTGAAGTGCCATGTTGCAGGCAGCAGTAGAATTGGTGGGATCAGTATCAATGGCATTGGTGGAATAACGCATGGCCAACTCCATGGAGTCCTGCCAGAATGCAAAACTGGCCAGAAGATCCCATGCCTTGGAATACCCCGGATCTGTCTCCACGATTGAATGAAGTTTTTGCTTGGCCAGTGCCGAATCGCCTTCCACAAGGTGCACCATGGCATAGGTATGCAGTGCCGGCGAATACTCCGGATCGGCCTCCAGGGCCAGGTCCAGTTCCCGCTTGATTAACTCAGGCTCCGCGTTGTTCCTGACAAATAACATGGCCACATCTGTATGCGCTTTTGCCTCCTTGTTTACCCTTTCCCAATTCTGAAAAATCCGGTCCTTAAAAAGGTAAAAGACAATCAACAATCCCACCACCAAAACCGGTAGCAGGTACCGTCTGACCACCCGGTGACGGGCAAACCAGCTCCTTCTGTCGGGAATACCCGGAATAGACTTATCAGCATTAAGCGCTTCCTCTGTCCCTCTTCCCCTACCCCCTCCGATCGGTGCTGTTTTTATGATCCCCTCAGGAGTAATGTCATAAATCCATGACACCACAGTTAAGGCAATAAATAGAGTGACCAATAGAATAATGATGACTGTCATGACCCAGTCGGGCAATTTCAGGTTATCTGAAAGGATGTCGGAAGCTTCAAGAGCCACATAGGCTCCGGCTGCATAATATGAAACCACACGCACCACATTTCGGCGCTTTGCCTCCTCCCAGAAATAGCGGAGTCGGGACCCTGATCCAGGAACCTTCCCTGACATGGGCTGCCTCGTTTGAGAAGATTCGGGCGATACAATGCCTTCATTTGTAATGGCATAAACCTCCACCTGCCGTCCCCCCTCATCCAGTTCGCATGCCTTCACGTACCTGGTTTCAATTCCGGGCTGGTTCTTTACCTCTTCATTTATTTTATTTGAGATAAGGATGCTTCCCGCCATGGCCTGGGACTCAATTTTGCGGGCAACAATGATCCCCTCCCCGATCGCTTCCTCTTCCGAATAAATGATGTCGCCCAGGTGGATCCCGATCTTCACCGGAACCACAGGTTCATCCTGAAAAGTAAGCTGCATCTCAATGGCACACTGAACTGCCTCAACTGCACTGGAAAAAAGGCTCAGGGATTCATGACCCATGTTCTGAAGGATCTTACCATGGAATTTCTTTGCAGCTAGGTGAAAAACCTCATGGTGCCGCTCTTTCATTTCAACGGCCTTTGGCTCATCCTGCTGCATCAGCGCAGCATAACCATCGATGTCGGTGAACATTATGGCAGCAAGCTGTCGGGTACGGGCCATACACAAATTTAAGACAGAAATCCAAAATACCTAAAATCAGGCAGTTAAAAAAGCTTAGCTGGAAGAAAATGGACTCCTTACCCGTACCACTCCCGGGTGCGGCCCTGGAGCTTGCCGAGGACGTCGATGGTGGTATTTACATCCTCCACCACCTGGAAATCGAACATGCCCACGCAGATGAAGTCGGCACCGTTCTTAAAGGCCCAGTTGAAACCATCTTTTGGTTCGATGGCCCCTGCTGCGAGCACTTTGAATCCCATCACCGGTACGGTGGCCCTCTGAACAAATTCCACTGTCTTATCGGGGAAGAGACAGAAACAGTTATTGTGGAACTTATTATGATCCAGGTAATTTTTCCCGTCCACCTCAAAGGGCACCCGGTTCTCTATGGGATGGGCCGACCAGTAGTTGTCGTGGTGCATGGTTTTCATGTAATAATCCGGGATAATCCCGGCCTCTTCAGTAGCTATGAGAGCATCCACGGTGTGTGATGCCAGTCCGGCCACATATCCCTGGCGCCTGATATGGTCCATCATCTTCTCCACCACATCGATGCGGTCGTCCCGCACCAGCCAGTCCACCTGGTTCCCCTGAATCTGAACTATGTCCACCCCAAAATCGATGGCCTTATCGATGTTTATATAATAGTCCTCATTTTTCATATCAGGATGAATCTGGGAAATCACCTTGATCTTGCTGCCTGTGGCTTTTTTGTACTTGGCAATTAAAGGATTGGTCGGAAAGCCGATATTGATGGTGTTGACCCCTGCCTGCTCGGCAAGCATCAGGGTTTCATATACTTTCTTTTCGGTATTATAAGCTTTGAATAGAGAGGAAGCATAGATAAGATCCCTGGCATGTGCCCAGCCTCCCACCAGGTTTCCACCGGCAACAAGCCGGCTGATTTCATGCGGCCCAATCTTGCCCATGGGCAATTCTCCCTTCAATTCATCCAATGTAGAAAAGTTCAACTGGATTGTGGCACCCGACATTACGTCCACACCCCTGCTTGTGTGCCTGAATGCTCCCCATCCCATGGCTCCCAGTACAGGCAGTGTGGCCAAATGTTTCAGCGCTTCGCGACGCGAATTCTGTATGGCTGGGTCTGTATCAGTTTCAGCCCTACTCCCGATTTTTATCAGTTGGCCAATTCCATAACCCCGCTGCTTGCTAATTAAAAACCATAGCAAAAGGAAAGCTTCAATAAAATTGCGGTTTACAATATAGAAGTGGCCCTCCAGGGAACCAAAAAGCGAAATTCCAAACGGCGGATAAGCAAAGTAGTAAAGCACCAACAACAATATTCCAGCTGTTGAAGCCAGCCGGATGAAAATTCCCAGGAACAATGCCAGTCCGATCAGGATCAGGCCATAGACATTTAGAAAGTCCACCACATTCACCATCGCCTCACCAGCGGCCAGCCAGTGGTAGAATCCCGAACAGAATCCTGAAGCGTTGGCCAGGTAACTCTTTGAGGACCAGTCTTCCATTAAGAGTTTTGAGAACCCTTCATATAGAAAGTGCCACCCAATGGCGGCACGAATAATCGTAATGACGGTTACTTTTAACCTGGAGTGGTCCATGGGCTTATATCAAAGGTGATTTCTTATGCCAGTTTTACCCTGACTGCGGCAGGTCCCTTCAGCCCCTTCTCAACTTCAAAGGATACCATATTTCCCTCCATGATGTCGTCCTGGAATTCATTCACATGAACGAAGATACTCTCCTGGGTCTCTGCGTCTCGGATGAATCCATAGCCTTTGGAGTCGTTATAAAAGGTGAGTCTGCCCCTGCGGATGGGATCCGGCTTGTCGTTGGGGTCCTGCCTGGGAATGCTGATCTCAATATCTTCAGCTTTAGTCTTTTTCTTGCTGGCCGGATCGGGTGGAGTATCGGTGAGTCTTCCGTTCTCGTCCACATAGGCGATCATATTGTCGAGGCCGCCCTTCTTCTCGCCATCTTTCCTTGCCAGCCGCTTCTTCTCCTTGTCCTGCCTCTTTTTCTCTTTCTTCTTCCTAACTTCTTTCTTGTTGAATGATTCTTGTGATCTTCCCATAAATCTTATTTAGTTACTTCATTTTGAGCTATCAAAGTTAGCTTTTATTTTCGATAATCACGACGCCTTTTCTACCACTCCCAGCCAAATCCGCTTGTGAAGATATAATCGGGAAACCCGGATTGGGCAAATAGGGTATATCCACCATTAAACCTTAGAGCAGATTTGCACTCTAAAAACAATAGGAACTTCATTTTATCGTATCTTTAATCGAGCTAAAAACCCTCCATATGAAGCATTTTCTGATACAAAAAGGAACCGGCAGTTAGCCATTGATTATGGGTATGTAACTGAGATAGACATGAATTACGCGGTGGCGAATCTGGAAGTCGAGAACAACGATTATTGTAAATACACTGATATATTCAGACTAATTGAGGCCGAATTTGGCGGAGTTCAGGTGAGCAACGGTCAAATCACTATCCGGGGAGGAAAAACCTCCTTCACTCCGGGAGCTTCCTATGCCCTGCTCGTAGTGGACGGACAACCCACTCAAAATATTGACTGGATCAGACCCTGTAATATGAAATCGATCAACATCCTGAAAGGTAGTGATGCAACGATATATGGTACCCGCGCGGGCAATGGGGTGGTCGTTATATCTACAAAATAAGCTGTAGTAAAAAATGGTTGTAACCATTGTACATATAGAGGTCACACCGGAGAACATTGAGTCATTTATCCTGGCCACCACCGAGAATCATCTTGAATCAGTTAAAGAGCCCGGGAACCTTCGCTTTGACGTTCTGAGGAATGATGCTTACCCGAACATGTTTCTGCTTTATGAGGCTTATGAGAATGAAGAATCTGCAGCCGCACATAAAAAGACCGCTCACTACCTGAAGTGGAGAGAAACTGTAGCACCCTGGATGGCAAAACCGAGGGAGGGCATCCGCCATACGGCAATTGTCCCCGAGCTGTAGGGTGGATCGATCAGGCAAGAATCACACATACTGACCCAACTCCATCCACCGTTGCATTTTTGTGTCAATCAGCTCCATCAGTGCTGAGATGCGGGTCGATTTCTGCTTGAGTGCATCGTAATCCAGATTGCCTGCACCAATCTCCTTCTCAAGGACCGCTTTCTCTTCTTCCAGCTCCTCAATCTGGGGCTCAAGACGCGCATACTCCTGCTGCTCCTTATAGGTAAGTTTTGTTTTTGGGGTATCCTGTGCGCTCTTCCCGGTTTTTTGCACTTTTGCAACCTTCCTGGCTTCACCCGGGGACTCCGGCTGGAAGCGGTACTCTGAATAGGAGCCATAATAGTCCCTGATAGATCCGTTCCCTTCGAATACAAAAAGATGATCGGTAAGTTTATCCAGAAAATACCTGTCATGTGAAACAATCACCAGGCAGCCCTTGAAAGCAAGCAGGAACTCCTCCAGTTTATTCAGGGCAAACAGATCCAGGTCGTTGGTGGGCTCATCCAGGATCAGGAAGTTGGGATTCCGGATCAGCACGGTAAGCAGGTGGAGCCGACGAAGCTCTCCCCCACTCAGTTTTGAGATCTTTTTGTACTGAGCTTCCGGTGAGAACATAAAATGTTCCAGGAACCTGGAAGCGGAGATGGTCCGGCCATCCTCCAGGGTGACCACCTCGGCAATATCTTTCACTGCATCAATGACCCGCTGATCCTCCTTCCAGGTGGCTCCCATCTGTCTGTAATAGCCCGAAACAATGGTTTCTCCGGTAATAACTATTCCGGCGTCCGGAGCCTCCTGACCGGTAATCAGGTTCAGAAACGTGGTCTTGCCCGTGCCGTTCCTCCCGATTACCCCCAGCCGTTCTCCTTTGGCAAATTTGTAAGAGAAATCGTTGATGATGGAGACCGACCCGTATCTCTTCTCCAGGTTTTCCAGCTCCAGGATCTTCCCTCCCATGCGTGGCGATTTCACCCGGAGCACCAGATCACCTCCCTCCTCCACCAGGGTGGCCTTCTCTTTGATCTTATCAAAAGCATCGATGCGCGACTTCGATTTCCCGGTACGCGCCTTGGGCATTCGACGGAGCCACTCCAGCTCTCTTTTCATCAGTCGGCCGGCCCTGTGTGCCTCCACCTTCCGAAGATCTTCCCGGACCATCCGCTTCTCCAGAAAATACTCATAATTTCCCTGGTAGAGATACAGGTTTCCCAGGCTCAGTTCAAAGATGCGGTTGCAGACCCGGTCCAGAAAATAGCGATCGTGAGTAACCATCAACAGGGTGAGGGTGGAACGCGAAAGGTACTCCTCCAGCCACTCGATCATATCAATATCGAGGTGGTTGGTGGGCTCATCAAGGATCAGGAAATCGGGTTCATCGAGCAGCACCAGAGCCATGGCAAGCCGCTTGATCTCCCCTCCCGACAGTTTGCCCACTTTCTGGGTTGTATTGGTGATCCTGAAGAGGTCGAGCAGTTGTCTCAAACGACGCTCATAATCCCAGGCATGCAGCCGGTCCATCTCTGCAGTGGCAGTTTCGAGATTCCTGGCTGTCTCTTCAGTATGCCGGTCAGAATGTTCTTTCAGCACCTGTTCATACCGCTGTATCACTGTCAGTATGGATGTATTGGCCGACACAATCAGTTCATCAATGGTCAGACTGTGATCCAGCTCGGGAGCCTGCTCCAGGAAGGCTACCCTGATGTCGTTTCTGAAGGTGAACTCACCCTCGTCGGCCGATTCCATTCCGGCAAGGATTCTCAGCAGTGTGGTTTTCCCGGTCCCGTTCCTGGCAATGATGGCCGCTTTATCTCCCTTCGACAATCCAAAGGTGATCCCTTCGAAAAGCAGCTGGTCCCCGAATGCTTTTGAGATGTTCTCGGCCGATAGGTAATTCATCATTCCCCTCACCTTGCCCCTGTAAGTGTGAGACAGATTTTATAGAGGGTCTTATTCTGAAACCTGTTCAGGCGGTAACTCCCTGTACTGCGATTCTGGGTGGAGGTATTTACGGGAGATAATCGGTCCAGCTCCGGTCCCCTCTTTGCAAGCAATGGTTTCCATATCTCCTCTTTCACATAGCTGTAAAGTTCAAGATCGAGCCTGTTGCCCTCCCTGATCAACTCAAGCTTTAAAGGATCCTCTAATATGGAGTTTTTGATGCTGTTGTCACTGGCAACAACGTGTCGTTTATAATCTGTGTTCAGCGGGTAAGGTGTGATCAGGCGCAACAAATCGAGAGATAGCCCGAACTGTTCTGTCATACCCACCAGTGCATAGCTATTTTTCAGCAGCTCTTTCGCTTTTGCCAGGTCCGCTTCACCCGCAATGTGCTTTACCTGGAGGTCATGAAAGCTCTCCTCTCTGAACCACTCCTCAAAATCAAGTTTGCAGTTACCCCTGAGTCTTTGATCCTGGTAGTGTGAAACAGTCCGCACCACTGGATCTCTGAGAAAAGTAATATAAAATCGGCCCTCCCCTTCAAGGTTCTCCACAGGATTCCTGAGGTTATGGCCGCTGATGCTTTTCACAGAGGGGAATACCCTTCCCGCGATCTCAAGATCCCGGTTGGTGAAAACCTCTTTCTTAACTATATTGGAATCACAATCGGCCCTGCCAAAACTATTCCTGAAGATCACCTTCAGCGTGGTCCCGGCCGTCTTTGGAATATGTTCAAACACAATCATCGAAGTCGGATGGTAATTGGGTTTCTGCTTGTGTAAAGATGCATATTATTCATCCGGATTATGAGAATGCGGAGTTTATTTTATCCCTGATCCAGTTTCGGGTCATCAGGAAGACCATAAATTCCTGCAATGCCCCCCTCATGGGTCCTGCCCAACGAAAAAGGGCCATCATCCGCGCCAACGTTCGATTGTACTTAAGTACCTGGATCATATGATCTGGTTTATATGCAGGATCCAGGATTAACCTTGCTACTTCCTGCCCCGAAACGAGCGACTGGTATATGCCTTCGCCTGTAAATCCCGAAGCGAGTCCGGCTGCTTCACCTACCAGAAAAATGTTCGCAAATTTGTATCCCTGGTAATCATAGGCAATGGGGTACGACTCCAGGCTCGCATTTCTGGTTTCTATTCCTGTCTCCTTCAGCCAATCGTGAAATCCTTCTTTCACCTTCTGTGGATCGACCTTGTCCGGATCACAACAGCAACCTACAGCAATAGTGTCTCCATGCGGGAAGATCCATGCGTACCAGAGGTGAAACCTACGGGTATCCAGGAACATTTCCAGCTCAGGATGCTCCTCCGTCACCGGGAGGGTATACTGAAAACCAATCAATCTCTTGCGCACCTTTAATCCAAGGTGCCTGCGTACAATAGAGGCATAACCGTCTGCTCCCACCAGGTACCGGAATCCATAAACCTGACCGTTTTTCAAAACAAGCCTGTTGTCTCCGATCTCTGTCACCTGGCTATGGGTCCTGACCACCACCTCTGTCTCTTCCAGGAGGCTCCTCTGATAGGCTCCCAGCTCTTGCCTGTTCACAGTAAAAAGGTAAGGAACAGGTGTCACCGTGTCGGCACTCCTGTTTCTTGAGTGAATGGCCGCCCTGGATATTTTTTGCTGGATTACATGATCGGGCACGGGAAGCAATTTCATGTCCTTGAGGGTAAGTCCACCGGCGCAAAGTTTGTCTCCAAAAACCTCACGCTTCTCAAGCAACAGCACCCGGAGGTCAGAACGGGCCAGCTCCTTTGCACACTGTAATCCGGCCGGACCACCCCCCACAATAATCACATCAAATATTTCCATCTTTTGTCGAGCAGGACTTTTTCGCCTGTTTAAAGAAACCGGGCGCACCCCTGGCAAGTGCTTTCTTAATTGAATTCATGGGCTGGTTCAGAGTGACAAATATAGAAGGTTTTTTCAGATGCCGTTTGTCAGATACTTTGCATAAATTTGCCTGAACCCAATCCTATACAAAATGAAAAGATCATTTCTTCTGTTCATCCTGACCATTCCATTCTGCCTCTCTGCCCAGGAAATCGAAAAAGCAGATGCACTGGTATCTCCAAAGATTTCCGAAGTTGAAATAACTGTTGGAGGAGTTGATGCCGATGTCTCCGGCCATAACAATCGATCCATCCAGTTTGCCATTGATGCCGTTGAACTTACTGGAGGAACCGTACGTCTGAATCCCGGAATGTATGAAATAAATGCTCCCGTTCGCCTGAAATCAAATGTAGATCTTGTTGGTTCCGGCAAAGAGACGGTATTGAAAAGAGGTAAAGGGGTACAAACCAAATACCTTGTAGATGCCGACTATGGTGAACTGAAATTAACGGTGGAGAATGCCGATGGTTTTGCAATAGGCATGAAGGTGCAGGTGACTGATAATGAAAATAGCGGATGCTGGAATGTTTCCACTGCATATATTACAGATATTTCTGACAAGGTGATCTATATCGACAAAGGATTGATTCGCGATTACCGCTCCGACCAGAATGGCCTGGTCTCAAATGCATCGTCTGTGATTGAGGTGATCGATGCAGAGAATGCCTCCATTTCAAATTTGATGATCAACGGCAACCGGGATGATAACTTTTTTGCAGATGGGTGTAATAGTGCGGGAGTATTAATCTTCAAATCAAAAATGATCACTGTAGATCATGTGCAGATCAAAGACTTCAATGGCGAAGGAATCAGTTGGCAGATCACAGAAAATGTCACCATAAAGAACTGCGAGATTTCAGGCAGCGGCAATACCGGCCTGCACCCGGGAACAGGATCGCCCTTCTCGGTAATCGAAAACAACGATGTGCACCACAACGACCGGGATGGACTGTTTATCTGCTGGCGGGTATATCAAAGTAAAGTAGCTGCAAACAATTTCCATCATAACGGGCGTTTTGGAGTGTGTACCGGGCACAAGGATACTGACGTTCTGTTTGAAAATAACCACATCTACAGCAACAAGAGCGATGGAGTCAACCTGCGTGGAGAGCGTGAAAGCAATGCCCCGCACCGGAATACATTTACCCGAAATACCATAGAGAACAACGGAACAGAAGGTGGTGGGTATGGCTTTTCTATCAATGCTCCAGCCAGGAATCTGGTGCTCAGGGAGAATGTCTTTAAAAACTCATCCGGAACGCAGAAAGCCGCTATCTATGTGTATAAAGCAGGCCTGGAACCTGAACTGGAAAACAATCAGTTTGATAAGCATGAACTGGGTAAGGTGGTTTTTGAGAAAAAATAATTGATTCCCTTCCTGCCCGGAAAAGTATTATATTTACACATCTAAATATATACATGTATGCAATTCAAACAACTGGAAATAAAACCGGAAGGAAATCGGCTTAAACGGGCATTCACTTCAGCACAATTCAAGAGATCTGTCATCGCCATCATCGTGGGTGCCATTGCAGGATTTGGTTTCTTCTATCTCACCGAAGGGCAACTCATGGAAAGTATTCCGGCAGCTGAAATTCTTAAAAGCATGGCCTTGGGGGGGTTCTTCGGCTTTTTCATCACAAACAGTCCCTGTGCCAGGGGAAGGTGCTAAGCAGCACAAAAATTCCAGAGAACATTGTAGCCTACCTATAAGTAGGTATTCTATTCTAAATAAGCAATTTGTGAATGATTCTAAGATGCAGGCTCTCTGCATCATGGGAACTATTCTTATTTAGAATCATTCTTCCCTCTCTCCTGTATCGTACCTTACAGCGCCTTTTTGCAATAGTTTTGTACCAAATCACAAAACGGTTTGTCATGAAAAGGATTTGTTTGAAATGTTCAGTCATTGTAATTGGAATGGTGATCTCAGTCACCAGTATCAGTGGCCAGGAACAGGTGAATACCGCGGATAGGATGATGCAGGAAGAGGACCGGCTTACCCTTGGAGGGTATGCCCAGATAGACTATAACCAACCGGTAAAGGGAGGAACATACAGCTCCGGGGGACTGGATGTGCACAGGATGGTCCTGATGTTTGGATACAAATTCAATGAAAAGACCCAGTTTGTCACCGAGGTGGAGTTTGAGCATGTTAAGGAGGTTTATGTGGAGCAGGCTTTTCTTCAGTATGAGATCCTGCCCTGGCTCAAGTTCAGGGGTGGACTGATGTTGATCCCCATGGGGATCATCAATGAGTTTCACGAACCCTCCACATTTAATGGCGTGGAACGACCCAACCTGGATAAATACATCGTTCCCACCACCTGGCGGGAGATCGGAGCTGGCTTCACAGGAGTTTTTCCTTCAGCAGCTCTTTCATACCAGGTGTACCTTACCAACGGATTCAAAAGCTATGACGACGGCGCTACCCTCACTGGTTCCAGTGGATTCAGAAGTGGTCGCCAGAAAGGTGCAGAATCAATTATAAATGCTCCCAATCTTGCATTTAAAGTGAACTATTTTGGGATTGCAGGATTGCAGGTAGGTTTCTCGGGCTACACCGGGCTAACACAATCCAGCCTGTTTGATGGTATTGAGAAAACAGATGTTTCTGCAGTCTCGCTGGCAGACTCGTCGGTAGTTGGACTCACCATGATTGGAGCCGATGTCAGGTATAGCCTCGGGGGACTACAAATAAGAGGGCAGCTGAATTATGGATGGGTATCAAATGCAGGCGCATACAACGATTTTACCGGGAGTGATTTGGGAAGTGCCATTTCAGGCTGGTATGGAGAGGTGGCCTACAACGTACTGAAACCGTTTGATCGCTTCAAAACAGAACTCATTCCCTTTATCAGGTACGAGCAATACAACACCCACGCCTCTGTGGAGGATGGAATCACACCCAACCCGGCTTTTGATCGGACTGATCTGACCATGGGGCTGGGCTGGAAGATAGCTAATGGTGCCATGTTGAAATTGGATTACCAGCTATTCAAGGACAATGGTCCCGGCGATTCAGGACACCAGGTAAATGCGGGAGTGGCTGTATGGTTTTAAGAAAAGAAAAACACCGGATAGGGCTGGTAATTTTGCTTATCTGGCCCATCTTCATTTCTCAGGCTTTGGCTGAGGAAGATTGTAAGCTCCATAAAAAAGAGAATAAGGCAATAGCAAACCTTTTCGGCGAAAATCATCCAGTCCTACCTGTAAACACTTCCATGGAGGGTGCTTCCTTCAGCGAGTACTTACATCCGGGCGACTGTATTTACCGGATCACGCACCATGAGGAGATACAGGGATATCTGTTCTCTACGAGTGCAAAAGGCCGTTACGACTATTTTGATTACAGTGTTATCTTCTCTGAAGATTTTACCGTACTGAAGGTTATTGTGACTGTATACCGCTCAACTCAAGGAGCAGCGATTTGTCAGAAGAACTGGCTGAGTCAGTTTGAAGGTTACAGCGGAGGATATCTGGAGCTGGGATCAGATATTGATGCAGTTTCCGGCGGAACAATCTCAGCCACATCGATGGTAAAAGATATCCGGCGCTGCCACCTCCTTATCTCCTCCTTCGTTGCAAAATAACTTCCAATTATTGGTACAGAATATGTAGTTTTGGGCCATGGGCAGAAGAAAGAGATTCAAAGTCAGAGAACATCAGCTCTACACTGTACTCCCAAAGGTTTGGAAAGAACTGAAACAAGAGAATCGCATCGATAAGGTATACCGATTCAGAGCCCGGAGGATCGGGTTTTTCAGCCGGCTCTTTGCTGTCGGATTCTTTTTGCAAAAGATTCTCTACTCAAAAAAAATCCGGAAAATCTCCCTGGAAGAACATCCTCCTCTCTTTATTCTGGGATTGTGGCGCACCGGCACCACCCATCTTCACTATCTGATGGCCTGCGATACCCGGTTTGGATACCTGAAGAACCACCAGGCATTTACATTCAATTTCTCATTGTTAAGCCTGGACCGGCTGAATAAGATTTTAAGCATATTTGTACCGGGAAGGCGGCCGCAGGATAATGTAAGGGTAACCCTGGATGATCCGGCTGAAGATGAGCAACCCTTATGTACCACAACCACCCGAAGCAGCATTCACTCCTTCTTTTTTCCAAAAAACAGAACGTACTTCCAAAAGTATCACCTTTTTGAGGGGATCAGTGAGCAGGAGAAATCTCAATGGAAGCAGGACTATCTGTCTCTCCTGAAGAGTATTGCATTCTATGGCAAAAAGAGAGACTTACTGCTTAAAAATCCCCACAATACAGGCCGGGTAAAAGAACTTCTGGAACTCTTCCCGAAGGCGAAATTTATTTTCATCCACCGCGATCCCTATACGGTTTTCAGGTCCACCATGAAACTCTATAACCAGATGATCAGCAGCCAGTTTCTCCAGCATTGCAGTCAAAAGGAGATAGAGCAACTGATCCTGGAAGAAAACTCAAAGATTTTAGGTAAATACCTGTCGGAAAGAGAACTGATCCCTGAAGGCAACCTGGTGGAGATTGGATTTGATGCACTTGAAAAAGCCCCCATGACGACCATGGAAACTATTTACAACAAACTGGGACTTACCGGACTTGATGCTGCCAGGCCAGATATGGAGGCTTACCTTGATTCGGTCAGGAAGTATCAACGAAACACCTACCGGCCACTTCCAGGGCCACGCCTCGAACGGATACGTTCAGAATGGGATTTCTGGTTTAAGGAGTTTGGGTACAGTCAATGATCAGAAAAAATCGGCTATAGCAAAGTAGCTTGTTAATAAACTGTATAATATAACCGCTATCAACCCAATATTCATCATTCTTCCGGCAGTATACTCCTTCATAAGCGGTTTTCGATTGATCAGGATAAATATTGGAATGGCAACAGCAGGCAGTATCAATGCCTGGAATGCCTGTGAAAATACCATCAGCAAAGGAGGAGTGGTATTGATAAATTGCATCCCAAAACCAAACAGGACTCCAATAAGCCCAAGTATGCGGTACATGGGTGAACGAATGTTTCTCTCTCTTCCCGTATAATCGGAAATAAGCCATGGAGCTATCAGGATGATGGGGAAAATGGAAGATATTCCGGCCCCGACAATTCCAAGGATAAGTATAACAGCGGCGATCTTTCCACCCA
>JAGLPR010000054.1 GCA_023137255.1 Bacteroidales bacterium
GCAATGCACACCAACCAGGAGGTGTATGATTTCCTGGGAAGTGTATCTGACAAATACGGGATCGGATTCTGGAAACCAGGTGCAGGAATTATTCACCAGGTGGTCCTGGAGAACTACGCCTTTCCCGGGGGAATGATGATCGGGACCGATTCTCACACAGTGAATGCAGGCGGACTGGGCATGATAGCCATCGGGGTCGGCGGCGCCGATGCTGTAGATGTAATGGCCGGAATGCCATGGGAGCTGAAGTTTCCAAAACTGGTGGGAATAAAACTGACCGGTAAACTAAACGGGTGGACCTCGGCCAAGGATGTGATCCTGAAGGTGGCCGGAATTCTCACTGTGAAGGGAGGAACCGGGAAAATCGTAGAGTACTTCGGAGAGGGCGCATCATCTATCTCCTGTACCGGGAAGGGTACCATCTGTAACATGGGTGCAGAGATCGGTGCTACTACCTCCCTGTTTGGATACGATAAGAAAATGAGAGACTACCTGTCGGGAACAGGCCGGGCCGATGTGGCAGCTGAAGCCGATAATATTGCAGAACACCTCACAGGCGATCCGGAGGTTTATGCAGATCCGGAGCAATACTTTGATGAAGTGATCGAGATCGATCTCTCCACCCTGGAACCCCATATCAACGGACCATTCAGTCCCGATAAGGCATGGCCCCTTTCTCAATTTGCCAAGGCGGTGAAAGAGCAGGGATATCCTGAAAAACTGGAAGTGGGACTTATCGGATCGTGTACCAACTCCTCCTATGAGGATATTACACGGGCTGCTTCTGTGGCCCGGCAGGCCGGAGAGAAGCAACTTAAAGTCGCCGCAGAATTTACCATCACCCCGGGTTCTGAGCTGGTGCGTTACACCATTGAGAGGGACGGACTGATTCTTACCTTTGAAGAGATCGGAGGTGTGGTGCTGGCCAATGCTTGCGGACCCTGCATCGGACAATGGGCACGTCATGGTGCGGACAAACAGGAAAAAAACTCCATCATCACCTCCTTCAACCGCAACTTTGCCAAACGTAACGACGGGAATCCCAATACCCATTCTTTTGTGGCCTCTCCCGAAATCGTGACTGCCCTGGCAATCGCAGGAGATATGACATTCAATCCCCTCACCGATACCCTGGTGAATAAGAAGGGGGAACAGGTCAAACTGGATGAACCAGAAGGGCTGGAACTTCCTCTCAAAGGATTTGAAGTGGATGACAATGGATACCAGGCCCCGGCCGAGGATGGCAGCGGTGTGGAGATTTCGGTGAACACCTCCTCGGAGCGCTTGCAATTGCTGACCCCGTTTGCCCCATGGAATGGAGAGGATCTGACCGGGTTGAAACTGTTGATCAAGGCCAAAGGAAAATGTACCACCGACCACATCTCCATGGCAGGCCCCTGGTTGCGTTTCAGGGGACATCTCGATAACATATCCGACAACATGCTGATCGGTGCGGTGAATTCTTCCAATAACAAAACCAATTCCGTGCTGAACCAGCTATCCGGCAAGTATGAACCGGTACCGGCTACCGCACGAGCTTACAAGGCCGCGGGGATTGGCACCATTGTGGTGGGCGATGAGAATTATGGCGAGGGATCCTCCAGGGAACACGCAGCCATGGAGCCCAGGCACCTGGGAGTCAGGATGGTGCTGGTCAAATCATTTGCCCGGATTCACGAGACCAATCTGAAGAAGCAGGGCATGCTGGGATTCACTTTCCAGAATAAGGGTGACTATGACCTGGTGAAGGAAGACGATCTCATCGATGTAATCGGACTGAAGGAACTGGAACCCGGAAAGCCCCTGGAGATCAGGCTGCGTCATTCCGATGGCACTACCGACAGCTTTCTGGCAGGTCATACACTCAATCACAACCAGATAAAATGGTTCAGGGCAGGATCGGCACTGAACCTGATCAAGCAGGAAAATCAGTAATCCGTTGCAAACCTCAGATCCCTTTATTGCAGCATCCACACGGCTGGGTGAATTCCTCGGGCAGTTTCCGGAAGAAGCAGATGGTGTTCCGGGCGATGAAGTATCCCCTCAACTTTCAGAACTAAATAAAAAGCATTTTGACGCTTTCTCTGAAATTGTGGAGACCGAGCATATTCAAAACCCATGGTTTACCAGGGATTCTGTGATGAAGGCTCTCAGTGGTATCGCACTGATGCTTCAACGGGAGGCACTCCGGCAATGGCTTGCACCTTATGGTCTCACCAAACCACCTGTGCAACAGGTCCGGACCGTGGGTCTGGTGATGGCGGGGAACATTCCGCTGGTCGGTTTTCACGACCTCCTCTGCGTGCTGGCAGCCGGTCACCGGGTATTGGCCAAACCTTCGTCTAAAGATGACAGACTCATCAAGAAAGTAGCTGAGCTGTTGACAGATATCGATCCAGGTTTGGGTGAGATGATAAGATTCACCGATGAAACACTGACAGGAGTCGATGCCGTGATTGCCACCGGCAGCAACAACAGCGCACGATACTTTGAATACTATTTCCGCAAAACTCCACATATCATCAGGAAGAACCGGAACGGCATTGCAGTGCTGACCGGAGAGGAGACAGAAGAGGAGCTCTACCGGCTGGGAGAGGATATATTCACCTACTTTGGTATGGGCTGCCGCAATGTGACCAAAATTTTCATTCCCGATTCGTACGATCTGAAAGAGTTGCTGGGAGTTCTGGATCGGTTTTCCCACCTCTACCAGCATCATAAATACGGAAACAATGTGGATTACTACCGCACCATCTACCTGATGAACCAGGCACCCATACTCGATAACGGGGTGCTGCTTCTGAAGGAGGATCGTGCCATAGCCAGTCCTGTGGGAGTTGTTTTTTATGAAAGATATTCGGAAATTGGGTATGTACAACAGCAGCTGGACCTGCACAGAGATGAGATCCAGTGTATTGTTTCCATCCAAGCGGAAATAACTGGTGCCATTGCCCCGGGAGAAACGCAACAGCCGATGCCCTGGGACTATGCCGACGGGGTGGACACAATTGAATTCTTAAAGAAGCTTGGGTGAGATGATCTACCTCTTCAGAATTATCAGTGATGAGAATCCCGTCTTTTTCCGCGACCTGGTGGCCGATGGTTCAGATACCTTCCTGGAATTTCACCATACCCTTCAAAAGGACCTGGGATACGATCCGACGCAGCTTGCCTCCTTTTTCATTACCAACCAGCAATGGGAGAAGCAGCAGGAGATCACGCTGATAGATATGATGCAGGAACCGGGCATTAGCACATTTACCATGGACCAGGAGACCCTGGGGGAACATCTCCACGAGTTGAACCAGCGTATGATCTATGTCTTTGATTTCTTTTCCGACAGGGTCTTCTTCATCGAACTCATCGAGAAAACGGACCAGACCTCTCCAAGGGAGACACCCTTTATCGGTCATGCCAAAGGGGATCCTCCTCCACAGCTGGCGCTGGACCAGTTGCTGAATGAGGATGCTGACGACGATCTGTTCGACCCGGATGAGGATCAGGAGGACCTGCGTCTGGACGATCTTGATCCGAACATGCTGGAAGAAGGAATGCCGGAGGATTATTAGCATGAAAAAGACACTGCTTGTACTGGCCGGACCAACTGCAGTGGGAAAGACAAGCTGCGGAATAAATATCGCCCGCCATTTTAATACAGAGATCATCTCGGCCGATTCCAGACAAATCTACCGGGAAACCACCATTGGTACAGCTGTACCCTCGCCCGATGAGCTGGCCCTGGCAAGGCATCATTTTATCCAGGTCATCCCTATTAAGGAGCCATACAATGCCAGCATGTTTGAATACCAGGTGCTTGAGAAATTGGAACAGTTGTTCGAAAAGCACGACATGCTTCTTATGGTGGGCGGTTCAGGTCTCTATATCGATGCCGTCTGCCATGGGATCGATGATCTGCCGACGGTGGATCCGGCACTCCGCAAACAATTGCTGGAACGGTTCGAAAATGAAGGGCTTGAACCCCTTACCCGGGAGTTGAAAGAGCTTGATCCGGCCTCCTACAGTCAGGTTGATCTGAAGAATCACATGCGGGTGCTGAAGGCACTTGAAGTGTCCATACAGACAGGGAAGCCCTACTCCAGTTTCCTTTCAGCTGAAAAGAAGAAGCGGCCCTTCAATATTCTCAGGATCGCACTGGATATGGAGCGCGAGCTCCTCTATGACAGAATCAACAACCGGGTGGAGGTGATGATGGATGCGGGACTTCTGGATGAGGTGAAGCAACTGCAGCACCTTAGGGGATTTACCGCCATGAAGACCGTCGGTTACCGGGAGCTGTTCACTTACCTCGATGGTGAGGTTTCGCTGGACGAAGCGGTGGATCTGATCCAAAGAAATACCCGGAAATTCGCACGTAAACAACTTACCTGGTTCCGGAAGGAGAACCGTTACCAGTGGTTTTCACCCGGTGATACCGTTGAGATGCTTCGCTGGATCGAAAAAAGTGCAGGTTATTTGTAGAAGTTCCTGTTAAATGCCGAATACTCACCGTGGCCCAGAATCATCCGGCTCCAGAAGGCATGTAAAAATCCGGTTCCGTAACCAAACAGCTGGGTATAGCTGGTAACTACAGCCAGGAGTCCTATGGTGATGCAACGGTTCTTCACAGCTGCACTAAAGAACAGCAGCAACATATGGAACAGCACCGGTATTGCAAACCAACCCGACACAGCAAAGGAGAGCACTGCCAGCAGCAATACACCCAGGGTAAAAAGAGCCGGGGCAGCATGAACAATCTTCAGGGTCCCGGGGTGCCTCTTATGCAGATTAATCCTTGCAATTCCCGAATTATATACCTGTTTAAAAAACTGCCTCAGGGTGGTTCTCCGCTTATGAAAAACATACGCCTCCCTGATCAGCTGTGTTTGAAATCCATGTTCCACAATCCGGATACTCAGATCCACATCCTCCCCGAATCGCATACTTGAAAATCCGCCGGTGGCTTCAAATACTTTTTTTGAGAAACCCATGTTGAAACTACGGGGATGGAACTTCTCCATTTTCTCATTCCCTCCCCTGATTCCTCCCGTGGTGAGAAAGGAGGTCATGGAAAAATTGATCGCCTTTTGAAATTTTGTGAAATCGCGATGTGCCCTGTCGGGCCCTCCGAAGGCATCGGTATAATTTTCATGAAGTGCATCCTCTACCGTTTGGAAATACCCTTCCGGGAGGATACAATCGGAGTCGAGGAAGATTACATATTGCCCCCCGGCCCTTTCACACCCGTAATTGCGGCTTAAACCGGGACCTGAATTATCCTTAAAGAAGTAAGAGATATTCAACTGGTCCCTGTACTTCTCCACCACAGGCTCGCTGCTTACCGTCGAACCGTCTTCCACCACAATTACCTGAAATCCCTTACGGGTCTGAAGTGACAGGCTCCTGAGCAGTTCTTCGGTCTCAATCGGCCTGTTGAAAACAGGAATAATGAAGGAAATATCCACTTTAAATCTCTTTCTCGACCTCGTACCTGTTCCGCTCCACAGCATTTCTGGAGACCAATTCTCCCAGGAATCCCCCAATGAACAAAAGAGTTCCTAAAATCATGGAGGTAAGTCCTATATAGAAGAATGCACTATCGGCAATGAGCCGTTGTGGTATGTGCCTGATCAGCGCAACCAGTTTATCAATTCCCAGGTAGAGGGCCATGCCCATACCCACTATGAACATAAGGGTTCCAAGGGCACCGAACAGGTGCATCGGTTTTTTGCCAAATCTTATAAGAAAAGAGATCGTCAGCAGATCCAGAAAACCCTTCACAAAACGGTCCATTCCAAATTTAGTCACACCGTACTTCCGCTCCTGGTGCTGCACCACCTTCTCCCCGATCCGTGTAAACCCGCTGCCCTTGGCCAATACCGGGATGTACCTGTGCATATCGCCGTACACCTCCACACTTTTGACCACATTCAGCCGGTAAGCTTTCAATCCACAGTTGAAATCGTGCAGCCTGATCCCGCTCACTTTACGGGCGGCCCAGTTGAACAACTTGGTGGGAACGCGTTTTCTAAGGAACGGGTCGTACCTCTTTTTTTTCCAGCCGCTGATCACGTCGAAGCCCTCCTCCACAATCATCCTGCGCATCTCCGGGATCTCCTCGGGACTATCCTGCAGATCGGCATCCATGGTAAATACCACCTCACCTTCTGCCAGCCCGAAACCGGTATGAAGGGCAGCTGATTTACCATAATTGCGGCGGAACTTGATTCCCCTGAGCTGAGGAAATTTCCCCTTCAACGCTTCGATCTGCGCCCAGGAACCATCATTGCTTCCGTCGTCCACCAGGATCACTTCGTAGGTGAGCTTGCTTTTGGAAAGCACACCATCGATCCAGTCACACAATTCCGGCAGTGACTCCTCCTCGTTTAACAGGGGGATAACAATAGAAACATCCATCAGGCTGGCAAAAGAAAGTTTTACTTATCCCTAAACCGGGATCTCTGCTTTCTCTTCTTTCTTGACAAATGCAGAGATAATCAGGCCCAGGATGGCATTTATCACACTGCCCCAGATAGCTGCATTCATCACCATTTTCTTCACCGTTAGCATCTTCTCCATCCTTTCCATGGCCTGGTCGTAATAGCTTTCGGGGATCCGTGGATTGTTCATGATCCTCTCCTCTGCAGCGATCCTTGCTTTATCGATCAAATCGGGGTCCAGAACTCCAAAAAGGAGATACTGGTAAATGGCACCGATGATGCTGGCAAAGATGCCGATCACAATGGCCATCTTTAAAATTTGTCCATAGGAAGCAAATCCACCCAGGTACTCGTTTCTGTAGGCCACAAGACAATATACCATCACTGCCACGGCAATCGCAAAATTGACCCACTGTGCCCATGGTTCCATACTCAGGTCCATGAAGTAGAGAATCAGTCCAACCAGAACTCCGGCTACACCAAGTATGGCACCATAGATAAGTGCTGGTTTAAGGAAAGGTGCTTTTGCTTTTTCTTCCATGATGTGAGTAATATATAGTTAGTGAATTAGTACCAAAAAAAAGGGCAAGCTACTTATATCGCACCGCTACAACCGCCTACCCTTGCTACCTTCCGGTCCTGGGGGAATTCAGCAGGAGCTGGTCGTATAAGACTTGCCCGGGGACAAATTTACAAACAAAAAGCCGATCTGGCAAAACAACACCTCCCGGCATGTGCCAAATCGACTTTTACTTTCGATTTTACAGTCTTTTAGCTTTAGACTTTCAGCTTTTAGCTTTCGTCGGGGCGCAGGCTTCTCACCTGGGCTCCGGCCTGCCACATCTCAGACTCTCGTAACTCCTTCAGTTCGGCTGCGAGATGGTCTTTGTAATCCGCTCCACTGGTCTTTTCAAGAACCACTTTGGTCTCCTCACCGCTTCTCACCCTCTTATAAAGGTCGTTGAAAACAGGCAGGGTGGCCTCTTTGAATTTTGGTTTCCAGTCCAGGGCACCTCGCTGGGCCGTGGCACTGCAGTTGGCATACATCCAGTCCATGCCTTTCTCGTCCACCAGACGAATCAGGCTCTGTGTCAGCTCTTCCACAGTTTCATTAAAGGCTTCCGACGGGCTGTGTCCGTTCTCCCTCAAAACCTGGTACTGCGCCTCCATGATTCCCGCCAGGGCACCCATCAGTACTCCGCGCTCGCCGGTAAGATCGCTATATACTTCATCCTCAAAGGTGGTGGGAAACAGGTATCCCGATCCGATCCCGATCCCAAGAGCCAGGGTACGCTCTTCAGCGTTCCCGGTATAGTCCTGGAAAACAGCATAGCTTGAATTGATCCCTGTACCTGCCAGAAAATTACGCCTGACACTGGTTCCCGATCCTTTGGGAGCCACCAATATCACGTCCACATTGGAAGGGGGAACCACACCGGTCTGCTCCTTAAAAGTAACTGAAAATCCATGCGAGAAATAGAGTGCATCGCCCTCCTTTAAGCAAGGTTTCAATTTGGGCCATACTGTGCGCTGGGCTGCATCGGAGACCAGGTACTGGATCACAGTGGCTTTTTCAGCTGCTTCCTCAATGGTAAAAAGGGATTCTCCGGGAACAAATCCATCTTTCACTGCCCGGTCCCAGTCCTCTTTAAACTCTGGGGCCTGACCGATGATCACATTGATGCCGTTGTCCTTCAGGTTCAGTGCCTGTGCAGGTCCCTGCACACCGTACCCAATAATTGCGATTATTTCATCCTTGAGCACTTCCTGTGCTTTCGACAGGGGAAACTCTTCCCTGGTTACGACGTTCTCTTCCACGCCGCCAAAATTCAACTTTGCCATATTTATATGTTAATGGGTTAATAGGTTAATAGGTGACCACATCATTGGCCGTCTCCTTGTGATGGGTGTCAATATCCTTCAGGTAGGCCGAGATCTCCTTGATCTGCTTGGTAAGTGCGATCCGGCCCGATCTTGCAAACTGGAGCACACCATACGATTCAAGCTCCCTGAAGAGCTGCTTGGTCTCCTCTTTGTGACCGGTTTTCTCGACGACAATGTATTCCGGTTCAATGGTAAGGATCCTTGCATTGTGCTTGCGGATCAGGATCTCCACCTCATCGCCATTGGCAAATAATGCCGTGGGCACTTTGTACAGTGCGATCTCCTGGTAAACAATCTCATCCAGTGTATGATAAAATGCTTTCAGGATTCCGATCTGCTTCTCGATCTGTTTGGTCACCGTCTTGACCATATCCTCAGTGGTATTGATCACAATGGTGAACCGATAGATCCCCCTCACCTCCGATTCAGAAGTATTTAAACTTTCAATATTGATCTTCCTGCGGGAGAAGATAACTGTGATCCGGTGCAGCAGGCCCACCTTGTGCTCGCTGAAAACCGATATGGTATATTCCTTTTTCATCTCTTTATTCTGTTTTTGTTATTAATCCAAACGGATATCTGAAACGGATGCACCCGGGGTGATCATGGGAAAGATATTCCCCTCTTTCTGGACCTCAATTTCAAGAAGGTAGGGACCCTCTTTGGCCAGCAATTCATCCAGTGCCTGACTCAGATCCTCCCGGTCAGTGATTTTCCTTCCCGGCACCCCAAAACCTTCGGCAATCTTGATAAAATCAGGATTGGTAAGCCCGGTACTGGCATAACGGCGGTCATTAAATAACTCCTGCCATTGCCGTACCATTCCCAGGTACTGGTTGTTCAGCAGGATCATCTTCACCGGCAGGTTGTACTGGGCAATGGTACCCAGTTCCTGGATGGTCATCTGAAAGCCGCCGTCGCCCGATATGGAAACCAGCGGACGATCGGGATTGGTAAAGGCCACACCCATGGCGGCAGGCACCCCGAAACCCATGGTCCCTAATCCACCCGAAGAGACCCAGGAGTTGGGCTCCTTGTGCTTGTAATACCTGGCCGCTGCCATCTGTTGCTGGCCCACATCGGTGACAACGATGGCCCTCCCATCCGTCTTCTTGGATAAATTATGGATCACTTCTCCCATATGCATCTTGGGATCATTGGAGAAGCAAACCTTGTTGATCACCTTTTCTATCTCCACCTTTTCAAGTTCCTTAAACGAGTTAAGCCATTCACTGTGCTCAGCGGGTTTAATCTTCGGCAGCAGCTGCTGGAGTGCCTGTTTGGCATCGGCGTTGATGGCCACATCGGTCTTCACGATCTTGTCGATCTCGGAAGGATCGATCTCAATATGGATCACCTTGGCCTGTTTGGCGTAAGTATTCACAGAACCGGTTACCCGGTCATCGAAACGCATTCCAATGGCAATCAGTACATCACATTTATTGGTATTGACATTGGGGGCATAGTTACCGTGCATCCCAAGCATACCCACAGAAAGCGGATGATCTTCCGGAAAGGCGGATAAACCATTCAGTGTATGTCCCACGGGAATCTGAGCTTGTTCAACCAACTTCTTAAACTCCTTCTCGGCCCTTGCAATGGTCACTCCATGTCCGCAAAGAACAAAAGGTCGCTCTGAACCATTGATCAGCTCTGCTGCCGCCTCTATGCTTCCGGGATCCGGTTTTGGATTGGGCAGGTAACTCCTCACGTGTGTCCGTTTCTTATAGTTAAACTCCACCTCTTCGACCTGGGCATTCTTTGTAATATCGATCAGCACCGGTCCGGGCCGTCCCGAATTGGCATAGAAAAATGCCTTGGCTATCACATCAACGATCTCATCGGCACTGGTAATCTGGCAGTTCCATTTTGTCACTGCCATGGAAACACTCACCATATCGGTCTCCTGGAATGCATCTGTTCCAAGTGCAGGGGCTCCCACCTGTCCTGTAATGCAGACAAGCGGGACGGAATCGAGCATGGCATTGGCCAGTCCGGTCACCAGGTTAGTGGCTCCTGGACCCGATGTGGTGAAACATACACCCGTCTTCCTGGAGATTCTTGCATAGCCCTCTGCCGCATGGACGGCTCCCTGTTCGTGTCTTACCATCACATGTTTCAACCTGTCCTCAAAATTAAATAATGCATCATATACCGGCATGATAGCTCCGCCAATATATCCGAAAGCAGTATCAACTCCCTCCTCCAGCAATGACAGGACAAGAGCTTCTGCCCCGCTCATTTTCTTACCAGCCGACTTCTCCTTTTCTGTCATTTTTTTGGTTTGTGTATCCATGCTGTTTCTTATTTAGTTCATAGTATCTTATTCATTCACTCTGTACTTCGCACTTTTGCCTTTTTACTTTTTGCTTTTTGCTTTCGACTTTCGACTTTCGACTATATAAGTCTGATGGCCCCTTTGTCGGCCGACGATACCATGCTGGCATACGCCTTCAGGGCTTTGGACACTTGCCGTTCCCGATCTGGTTTCCATCCGTCCGCCCGGCTGTCGGCCTCTTTCCTGCGACGCTCCAACTCACTTTCATCCAGCAATACATCCATGGTGCGGGCCGGGATATCGATGCGGATCAAATCCCCGTCCCGGATCAGACCAATGGCACCACCATCCGCAGCTTCGGGCGAAATATGCCCGATAGAGAGACCGGAAGTTCCGCCGGAAAAACGGCCGTCGGTGATCAGTGCACACTGCTCACCAAGGTGCCTCGATTTGATGTAGGTGGTGGGATAGAGCATCTCCTGCATGCCGGGTCCGCCGCAGGGTCCTTCATAACGGATCACCACCACATCGCCGGCTACCACTGTTTTCTCCAGGATGGCATCACATGCATCATCCTGCGAATCGAATACTTTAGCCGGTCCCTCAAACTGTAAAACTATATCAGCCACACCTGCAGTCTTTACTATGCAGCCATTCAATGCAATGTTTCCATATAGTATGGCCAGTCCCCCGTCCTGGCTATAGGCATTCTCAATGTTACGAATGCAGCCGTTCTCCCGGTCCAGGTCAAACTCCCTGTACCTGGTATCCTGGGATCCCATGGTAAGGTTAAACTTTCCTCCAGGAGCGGCCGAATAGAGCTCTTCATTGCGGTCGCAGGGCTCCTGGTTGATCAGGTCGCAACACTCAATGGCCTCTCCCAGGGTTTTCCCGTCTACGCGGTTCACCTCCCTGTGTATCAGTCCGCCCCTGTCCAGTTCTGCCATGATGCCCATGATCCCGCCAGCCCGGTTCACATCTTCCACATGGTAACTGGAACTGGGGGCCACCTTACTTAATACTGGAGTGGAACGGGAGAGACGGTCGATCTCTTTCATGCCAAACTCCACTTCGGCTTCATGTGCAATGGCCAGCAGGTGCAATACAGTATTGGTGGATCCACCCATGGCAATATCGAGTGTCATGGCATTCTCAAAAGCTTCCTTGGTTCCAATGTTCCTTGGCAACACTGTATCGATCCCCTCCTCATAATATCTGCGTGTATTTTCGATCAGTTGGTGGGCCGCTTTCACAAAAAGGTTTTTGCGTTCCACATGGGTGGCCACAATGGTTCCGTTGCCAGGGAGTGCCAGTCCGATCGCCTCGTTAAGACAATTCATCGAATTGGCTGTAAACATTCCGGAGCAGGAACCGCAGGTAGGACAGGCCAGTTTCTCAATGCGAGCTACTTTCTCATCACTTACTGCCGGGTCGGCTGCCATCACCATAGAGTCGATCAGGTCGTAAGCAACATCCCCGTCTCTGCCAGCCTCCATGGGTCCGCCCGACACAAAAATAACCGGGATATTCAACCGCATGGCAGCCATCAGCATGCCCGGAGTGATCTTATCACAGTTGGAGATGCAGAACAGCGCGTCTATCTTATGGGCATTGGCCATGTATTCGATGCTGTCGGCAATCAGGTCCCTGGAAGGAAGCGAGTAGAGCATCCCGTCATGACCCATGGCGATACCGTCATCAATGGCAATTGTATTGAACTCTGCCGCAAAATAGCCCGCCTCTTCAAAGATCTGCTTCACCTCCTGCCCGATCTGGTGCAGGTGGGTATGTCCGGGTACAAACTGGGTGAAAGAGTTGGCAATACCGAACATCGGTTTCCCGAACTGACTCTCCTTCATTCCATTGGCCCGCCAGAGGCTTCTTGCTCCTGCCATTCTTCGGCCCATGGTACTGGTATGACTTCGGTATTGTATTCTCATTCTCCCACCTTTTTTCGCATCAACTAAAAAAGCCATCCTCTTTCCTGAGAATGGCCTGGTATGTTTTTGTCTGCTATATACCACCCTCAGGTTGTCACTGGAACAATCACCAGTACCACCTCCAAAAGAAGAATATGCAGAATGTTGTTTAACATAGCTCTAAAACATTGCTCAAATATAGAGATTTATTCAATTCACAAACACAAAAGGGTAGAAAAATAACAATTTATTCAACTTCGGGCTGCTCTTCTTCCAAATCGGAAGTGAGTTCTTCTGTTTCGGAAGATATTGCCAGGATCTCTTTAGACTCGGTTCCGTCCAGTGTTTCCACATCCCGAAGCTTACGTTCAATCTGATTGGTACGTGTGGTCTGAAGCTTATCCAGGGTACCCGCTGCTGTATCCAATTGCTTTCTGACCCTCTTCAGGTGTTCCGAGAAGTTTTCAAATTCCGCCTTTACGGCTCCCAGCACTTTCCATACCTCGCTGCTCCGTTTCTGTACAGCCAGGGTACGGAATCCCATCTGCAGGCTGTTCAGCAGGGCAGATAGGGTGGTGGGACCGGTAACGGTGATCCGGTAGGTGCGCTGCAAGGTTTCAAACAGCCCAGGGTGCCTTAACACCTCGGCATAGAGACTCTCCACCGGCAGAAACATAATTCCGAAATCTGTGGTATGTGGCGGATCCAGGTATTTATCACTGATGTCCTTGGCAAAGCCCTCCACCGACTTGATCAGCACCTTCTGTGCTGCTTCGACCTGCTCCGGGTTTCCTTGATCATAGGCCAACAGCAACTCTTCATAGGATTCAATGGGGAACTTGGAATCCACCGGCATCCACACCTCTTCGTCGGTGCTTTTGCCTGGCAATTTAATAGCATACTCCACATGGGCCTGGCTTCCCTTTTTGGTGGCCACATTCGTGCCGTACTGATCGGGAGTCAGAATCTGCTCCAGGATGTTGCCCAGCTGGTATTCGCCCAACACTCCCCTGGTCTTTACATTCGTGAGCACCTTCTTCAGGTCTCCCACCCCGCTGGCAATGTTCTGCATCTCGCCCAGTCCTTTATGCACCTGTTCCAGCCTTTCACTCACCTGTTTGAACGATTCACTCAGGCGTTTTTCAAGAGTCGACTGCAGCTTTTCATCCACGGTCTTTCGCATCTCATTGAGCTGCTTGGTATTGTCCTCCTGGATGCTCTTCAACTGTTTTTCGATGGTGTCCTGGATGGCCTTTATGTGGTCGGCCGCCTGTTTGTTGTTGTCGATCTGTTGCTTGTTGAAATCCCCGAACTGCTGCCTGATCAGTTCATTCAACTCCTTGATATTGAGGGCAAATTTCTCCTCGAACGACTGTAGCGATTTGGTAAGCTCCTGCCTGTTGGCTTGTGCGGTCTCCTGGTTCTCCCTTCGGTTCCTCTCGAACTCATCCTTCAGGGTTTTTTCATTTTTCTCCAGCGAAGTCTCAAACCGGAGCATGGAAGATTCCACCTCCTTCATTTGCGGCTTGATATCCACCGAATCCCGTTTCCTCAGGGCAAGGACCAGGTTGACAATTGCAAGAAGAATCAGGATACCCAGGAGGATTTCAGTCATGTTGTTCGATTTGGTGGTTTAAAGATAGCACAATCGGAAAAAAGATACCTTTGTTATATGTCGGAAGAGAAGAAAAGGTTTGTCTTTAGCCTCATTTTTCCAGGATTTTTCGTGCTGCTGCTCTGGGCGGTCAAATTCTACGAAACCGGCATTGAAACCTCCTTCGTAGAGGGGGGTGTATATCCCAGGAAATGGTCCGGTCTGCAGGGGATCCTCTTCTCTCCCATGATCCATGGCGACTGGAAACACCTGATCAACAACTCTATGCCTGTGCTTCTACTAAGCCTGGCCCTTTTCTATTTCTACAGAGACATTGCTTACAAGATCTGGTTCCTGATCTATTTTATAGGTGGGATTCTGCTCTGGGGCATGGGCAGACAGGCTTATCACATTGGTGCATCGGGACTAATTTACGGACTGGCGGCTTTCCTTTTCCTGAGCGGAATAATCAGGCGGGTACGAAGCCTGACAGCCATCTCATTGCTGGTGGTGTTCTGGTATGGTAGCATGGTGTGGGGATTGCTGCCTTTCGATTTTGAAGTCTCCTTTGAGGCCCACATTACCGGTGCCGTATCGGGGGTTATCCTGGCAGTAGTTTTCCGTGATCAGGGGCCGGAACCCGAAAGATCTGCGCTCGATGACGAAGAGGATCAGTCCGAAGATGAGGGCGACCACTGATCCTTCAGCAGGGCAAAAAGGTGTTCATCCATAAATTTTCCCTCTTTCATTATGGCTTTCCTGTGGATCGCCTCCGGTTTAAATCCATTTTTTTTCAGCACCCTCATGGAGGAGGGATTATTTTCATAAATACAGGCAAACAACCGAAGCCAGTGAGTCTGTTCAAAGGCATAATTCACCAAGACCCCCACCGCTTCGGTCATGATCCCCTTGCCCCAATAGGCCTCTGACAACCAGTAACCAATCTCCCCATTGTACCTGTAAACATCTTTCATACCATGCAGTCCGATCCCACCCGCCGCCTCACCATGGATCTCGATGGCCAGGATCACATCCTCCCTGTTATTTCCAACCATTTCCAGCCACCTTTTTGCAGCACCGGGTGTATAAGGATATGGGAAACCGTCTCTCAGGTTGGCTGCCACGCGGGGATTGTTGGCATGTTTTACCAGAGCCGGGGCATCGGTGGGATTCCAGGGTCTGAGAATGAAGCGTTCT
>JAGLPR010000055.1 GCA_023137255.1 Bacteroidales bacterium
ATAATTAATGTTATGTTAAATAGAAAATATAAAAAGAAAGGGAGATAAATAAACTCTACCTCCCCCTCAACTTTTATACTTTTAGCTTTAGCCTTTCAGCTTTTAGCTACATATTAGCTTTTAACTCCTTCACACGCTCGTACTCCTCTGTCATCTGCTCTTTGTAATAAATCCTCTGCAGCAGATCGAGCGTTTCAAATCTTACATTCTCGTTTATTGAATTTAGTTCGTACGCCTTCTCAAGGATTGGAATGGCAGTCATATACTGCTCCTTCCCTAATTCAATCAACTTCTCCCTGACGGCATCATCCTTCTCTTCAGCGGACCTGTCGTAGAAATCGGCTCCCTGGAGGTAATAGATATAACCCATGTCATACCAAACATAATAGATGGTTGGATCCAGCTCAGCTGACTTGCTGTAAGACTCGATGGCTTTCTCAACATATTCAACCTCTTCTTTGTTGATAAGCATGCGTCCCTGCCAGTAATAGGATTCCGGAATGTTAGGATTCTTCTCAATGGCGCTCTCCATGAATGCAATACCTTCATCAATCTGCTTCATCTGAATGTAAGTATCAGCAACGTTGGCAATGATGTTCACCGTATCGGGATACTTTATGTAAGCCTCTTTCAGGATTTCCAGCGCCGACACTGTATCGCCGAGCGACATGTAATCCAATTTGATCTGCAGGTAGGTATTGGGACCTCCGAAATCTGCATCAGCCAATTGTTTATAATACCCTATTGACTTCTTGTAAAGTTCGTCATTATCTGTTTTACCAGCAATCTCCCGAGAGATGATGCCGGAATACTGTATCATCAGAGTATCTATTTCTCCGGCAAAAATATCCATTTCATTAATTTCCAGAACGTCCTCGAAAGAACCTAACGCACCGTCATATTTCTCCGAATAATAGTCATTTACACCGTCTCTCTTTAACAATGCCTTCACTTCTATCAAACTCTCTTTTATCTTATCCTCAAGAATACCTTTTGTGTCAAGCTCAAGGGCTTTCACGTAAGCATCGATGGCTACTCTGAGAGGATCCTCATGGATGGGATTGATCTTCTCCCACTGCTGCAGGGCATCGTTCACAAATACATATTTCATGTAGTCGTAGATGTATGTCTCCTTCAATGAACCGTCCTCCATGTTTTCAGTTTCAATGCTTTTAGGTTCTTTGTAAAACAGTGTGAGCATTTTGGTGTCCATCCCCTCTGAGGTTTGCTCGAGGCCGATATTAAATACATCCTGGTAGAGTTCTCCCCGCTTTTGCCAGGTTGCAGCTTTTATGCCCTTTTTTGCATCCTGAATATCTGCATCATTCTTATCCACCTTCTTTTTTACTGTACTGGGCTTCAAAAGAACAACAGTTGTTCCCATGTCCTGGGCATTCATGCTGATTACAGCTGTGGCAATGATTACCAGTGTTATTAACTTTTTCATATTGCTTGTGATTAATTAGACTCTCAAAAATACAATTTTACCAATTACCTTCAAATAGAATGCCAGAACAGTTTACTGATCTGCAACATCTTCTGATCCCTCCTCTCCGTTCTCTTCATTCTCTCCGTTGGCAGGAACCTGGGTAGCTGCAGCTATCTGATCTCCTTCCCTAAGATTTATAAGCCTGACACCCTGAGTGTTTCGACCCATAACCCTGACGCCACGAACAGCCAGCCTGATGGCGATTCCACTCTCGGTGATGATCATCAGGTCATCCTCATCAGTAACCGCTTTAATGGCGATCAAATCACCGGTCTTATCGGTAATATTGATGGTTTTAACCCCTTTCCCGCCGCGGTTGGTGATGCGATAGTCTTCCAAGGCAGATCGTTTGCCAAATCCATTCTCGGAAATCACCAGGATGTCTTGCTCGCCCTGCCTGGCAGTAACTATGCCAACTACTTCATCTTTGGGCCCTCCCAGGGTGATACCCTTCACTCCGGAAGCCGTTCTACCCACAGCTCTAACAGTCTCTTCATGGAAACGAATGGCTTTCCCTGAACGAACGGCCAGCATCATCTCCATGTGGCCATCGGTAAGCCTGGCATCGAGGAGCGTATCCCCTTCCCTGACAATGATGGCATTGATGCCATTCTGGCGGGGCCTTGAATAGGCCTCAAGCCGGGTTTTCTTGATCACACCCTTCTTGGTAGCCAGAACAATGTAGTTGTTATTGATGTACTCGTTGTCCTTCAGGTTCTTCACATTTACGAAGGTCTTGACCGTATCCTCCTTTTCAATGTTGATCAGGTTCTGAATGGCCCTGCCCTTGCTGGCCCGGACTCCTTCAGGAATCTGGTATACCTTCAGCCAGTAGCACTTCCCGTTTTCTGTAAAGAAGAGAATGGTATTGTGCATGCTGGCTACAAACATGTTCACCATGAAATCTTCATCCCGGGTAGTACTGCCTTTGGCACCCACACCTCCCCTGTTCTGAGTACGGAACTCATGCAGCGGAGTGCGTTTGATGTAACCCAGCTTGGAGATGGTAATAACCATGTCTTCGTCGGCGTAGAAGTCTTCCGGATCAAATTCACCCTCGTCTGGAACCATCTCGGTCCTGCGCTTATCTCCGAACTTTTCTTTGATCTCCAGAAGCTCGTCCTTGATGATTTGCATGCGCAAAACTTCATCGGACAGCACTTTCTTGAAGTACTCGATCATTTTCATCAACTCGTCATACTCGGCACGCAGCTTATCTCGCTCCAGCCCCACCAGTCGTTGTAGCCTCATATCCAGGATTGCCCTGGCCTGGATTTCAGTGAATCCAAACTTCTCCATCAGTCCCTCCCTGGCCTCATCAGGTGTTCTGGAGCCCCTAATCAGCGCGATCACTTCGTCGATGTGGTCAAGTGCCTTTAGCAAGCCCTCCAGGATGTGTGCCCTCTTTTCGGCCTGATCCAGGTCATACTGAGTGCGCCGTACCACCACTTCGTGCCTGTGATTCACAAAATGAATGATGATCTGTTTCAAATTGAGGGTGCGGGGACGCCCCTTGACCAAAGCAATGTTATTTACATTGAAAGACGTCTGTAACTGAGTATATTTCAGAAGATTATTCAGAACTACATGGGCGCTGGCATCTTTCTTACAGATGATAATAATGCGCATTCCCTGCCGGTCCGATTCATCGTTGATGTAAGAAATTCCTTCGATCTTCTTTTCATTGATCAGGTCCGCGGTTTTACGGATTAGTTCCGCCTTATTCACCAGGTAAGGTATCTCGGTAATAATAATCTTCTCACGGCCCGAATCGGTTACCTCTATCTCACTCTTGGCCCTGACCACAATCTTGCCCCGGCCAGTCTCGTATGCCTCCTTAACACCGTTGTATCCATAAATAATGCCCCCTGTGGGAAAATCGGGTGCCTTCAGGATCTCAGTCAGCTCGCTGATTTCTACATCATTGTTGTCAATATAGGACACAATGGCATCGATTGAATCGCTAAGGTTATGAGGAGCCATGTTAGTAGCCATACCTACTGCAATGCCCGATGTTCCGTTTATCAGCAAGGTAGGTATGCGGGTAGGCATTACCGTGGGTTCCTCAAGTGTATCGTCAAAATTTAGTTGAAAATCTACTGTATTTTTTTCCAGATCGGACATGATTTCCTCAGCGATTTTTTGCAACCTGGCTTCCGTGTATCGCATGGCTGCCGGGCTGTCCCCGTCCACCGAGCCGAAGTTTCCCTGACCCTCCACCAAAGGGTATCGCAAGGACCAAGTCTGGGCCATTCTAACCATGGCATCATATACCGAAGAATCTCCGTGGGGATGGTATTTTCCCAGCACCTCCCCCACTATTCTTGCCGATTTTTTATAAGGTCTGGTTGAGCTTACTCCCAGTTCAGACATCCCGAAAAGCACTCTTCGGTGAACCGGTTTTAAACCATCTCTAACATCAGGTAAAGCACGCGAAACTATCACCGACATCGAGTAATCGATGTAGGCAGATTTCATTTCCTCCTCAATGTTTATTCTCAGTATTTTTTCACCTTCCGCCATCTGATTCTAACTAATTAATTATCAATATCTTATACATTGGTGATCTGCTGTTTCAAACAACATACGAAAATAATCATTTCCACCCTAAAAACCTTGATTTTATTGCCCTTTTATTAACATTGAACTGTTTATAATAGATGCATGTTTTATTGATAATCTCAAGCCTTATTAGTTACTTTGCTTATTATTCACTGAAGGGAGATATTTCATGGATGCACAGTTTTCACAAAGGATTAAAGATGTGCTGGGATACAGCAAGGAGGAAGCCGTAAGGCTGGGCAATTCACATATCAGCGTGGAGCACCTTTTCCTTGGGATCCTGCGAGACGGTGAAGGATTGGCCATTGATGTATTGGTGGTACTTGGCGTGGAGCTGTACGACCTCAGAATGACCATTGAGAAGAGTATCCGCAATGACCAGCCGTCGACCGTTACCGATCCCGACAGCCTGCCTTTGTTAAAAAGTTCAGAGAGGATACTGAAGCTTACCCACCTTGAAGCACGTTCAATGAAGGAGAAAACCATAGATACCAACCACTTGCTGCTGGCCATCCTTAAGGATGACAACAATTATGCTACCAGGTACCTTGTGGAAAACGGCATCACATACAATAAAATAAAACAGGAAATTTCCGATTCACAACCTGAAAACCAGGCAGATTTTCCAGGCGATGAAGATGATGAGGGGAAAGGTCCCTTTGGCGCCGGTGGCAGCGGCGGCGGTCAGCAGGGAGGTTCCAAGGGCAGTGCAGGCTCCTCCCAGAAATCCAGTTCCGATACTCCGGTTCTGGATAATTTCGGGATCGACCTGACAAAAGCAGCTGAGGAGGACCGCCTGGATCCCGTCGTGGGCCGCGAAATAGAGATTGAACGCCTGGCCCAGATCCTGAGTCGTCGCAAGAAGAACAACCCGATCCTGATCGGTGAACCGGGTGTGGGCAAGTCGGCCATTGCTGAAGGCCTCGCTTTGCGGATTATTCAGCGCAAAGTGAGCAGGGTCCTTTTTGATAAACGGGTGGTCACCCTCGACCTGGCCTCAATTGTGGCCGGGACTAAGTACAGGGGGCAGTTCGAGGAGCGTATGAAAGCCATTCTCAACGAATTGGTAAAGAATCCTTCAATCATCCTGTTTATCGATGAAATACACACCATTGTTGGCGCAGGAGGTGCCACAGGATCACTTGATGCAGCCAACATGCTAAAACCTGCCCTGGCGAGGGGTGAGATCCAGTGCATCGGAGCCACCACCCTGGACGAGTACAGGCAGCACATTGAGAAAGACGGTGCCCTTGAACGCAGATTCCAGAAAGTGATGGTAGATCCCACCACAGTGGAAGAGACCATTGATATCCTCAAGAACATCAAAGAGCGGTACGAGGAGCATCACAATGTGAACTATACAGAAGATGCCATAGATGCCTGCGTAAAGCTTACTCAGCGTTACATCAGCGATCGCCACCTGCCCGACAAGGCCATCGACGCCCTTGATGAGGCTGGTTCGAGGGTTCATATTTCCAATATTGTGGTACCCGAACAGATTGTAGAACTGGAGAGAGAGATCGAAGAGACCAAGCAGGACAAGATTCAGGCTGTTAAGAATCAGAATTTCGAAAGAGCAGCCAGCTACCGGGACAAAGAGAAAGATCTGCTGGACAAGCTCGACTCAGAAAAGAAAAAATGGGAGAAGGAGTTATCCCAGAACCGGGAAACGGTGGATGAAGACAAAGTGGCCGAGGTAGTGGCCATGATGACCGGTGTACCTGTACAGAGGATTGCACAGGCTGAAGGCGCCAGGTTACTGAAAATGGCAGATGAACTGAGGGGGAGTGTGATCGGACAGGACGAAGCCATCAGCAAAGTAGTGAAATCGATTCAGAGAAACCGGGCGGGACTGAAAGATCCCAATAAACCCATCGGCACATTTGTATTCCTGGGACCCACTGGGGTAGGTAAAACTCAGATGGCCAAGGTGCTGGCCCAGTACCTGTTTGAATCAATTGATAACCTGATCCGCATCGACATGAGCGAGTACATGGAGAAGTTCTCCATATCAAGGCTGGTGGGAGCGCCTCCGGGTTATGTGGGTTATGAAGAGGGCGGTCAACTGACCGAAAAGGTACGAAGAAAGCCCTATTCCGTGGTGCTGCTCGATGAAATTGAAAAGGCACATCCCGATGTATATAATATCATGTTGCAGGTACTGGACGAGGGACAGCTCACCGACAGCCTGGGAAGGCGTGTGGATTTCAGGAACACCATTGTGATTATGACCTCCAACATTGGAACACGTGAATTGAAAGATTTTGGTCAGGGAGTGGGATTCGCTACAAAAACCAGACAGGATGCAGCCAACGAGCATGCTAAGAGCGTGATACATAAAGCCCTGAAGCGGACTTTTGCTCCCGAATTCCTGAACCGGATCGACGATGTAGTGCTCTTCAATACCCTCACGCGGGAGCATATTCATAAGATCATCGATATTGAACTGAAAGGTCTCTATGAAAGGGTGGGAACCCTCGGATTCGGGATCAAGCTCTCTGACGAAGCCAAGGACTATGTTCTTGACAAGGGATACGATATCCAGTATGGTGCAAGACCGTTGAAACGGGCCATCCAGAAATACCTGGAGGATCCCCTGGCCGAAACCATCATCAAATCCTCTCTGGTGGAAGGCGATACCTTGCTGGTTGACTTTGATAAGGAGAAGGAGGAGATCACCGTAGCCATCCAGAAGAAGAAGGGTGCCCTTCCAAAGGGAAAGAAAGAGCTGTCTGCAGGTAAGAAAGAGTTGTCTGCGGGTAAAACAGAGGAATCCGGGGAGAAGAAAGAGCTTCCCGAGCCCGGTAAGGAGAAGCCAGAGTAGATCCTACACCACCTCTCCGTACAGGTCAAATTCCGCCGCACCGGTAATTCTCACCAGGTAAAATTTACCAGTGGAAAGCATCTGATCGTCAGGTATTAACACTTCATTATCCACCTCAGGAGAATCGTATTGGGTTCTCCCTACAAAATACCCCTCTTCCCTTCGATCGACCAGCACCCTGAAAATCTTTCCGATCTTTTGCTTATTAAGTTCCAGTGAAATCTCCTGCTGTAGTGCCATGATGGCCTCTGCACGGCCCGACTTTACCTTTTCCGTGATCTTATCCTGAAAGTTTTTAGAAGCCGGCGTATCCTCTTCATGAGAGTATGGAAATACACCCAGTCTTTCAAACCTGAAGGCACCAATGAATTCCATCAGCTCCTGGAAAGCCTCTTCTGTCTCCCCCGGAAATCCGGTAAGAACCGTGGTACGAAGTGTCACGTCGGGTATGTGCTTACGAAACTTCTCCAACAGATTCTCAAGTCTCTCCCGGTCGTGACCCCTCCCCATCGCAGACAGGACCTGGTTGTTCACATGCTGTATGGGTATATCCATGTAGTTGCAGATCTTATCTTCAGAAGCCATCAGGTCGATGACTTCCTCGGGAAAACCGGTGGGGTATGCATAGTGGAGACGGATCCATTCCAACCCGGAGATCTTTACCAGCTCTTTGAGAAGATCGGGCAGGGCCCTTCTGCCATACAGGTCAATGCCGTAATTGGTGAGGTCTTGTGCTATGAGAATCAGCTCCTTTACTCCATTGTTTACCAGGTTGTTACTTTCTGAAATAAGATCTTCGATAGAGATGGATTGCTGTGGGCCGCGGATGCCCGGAATTGCACAGAAAGAACAGGTACGGTTACATCCCTCTGAAATCTTCAGATAGGCATAATGTGATGGCGTGGTCAGTACGCGCTCACTGAGTAGTCGTTGATCGAGCCTGGTTCCCATGGCTTCCAGGATGGAGGGCATCTCCCAAACCCCGAAAAAACCATCTACTTCCGGCATTTCTTCTGTAAGCTCCTCCCGGTACCGCTCTGATAAACAGCCCATGACGAAAAGTTTTTCGATCCTCCCCTCACGTTTCTGCTCAATGTAAGAGAGGATGGTATCGACCGACTCCTCCTTGGCATCCAATATAAAACCACAAGTATTGATTATTACTACATCGGAAGGAGTATCGTAATCGTTATGAACCACCCTGTATCCGGTAGCCCTGAACTGGGCCAGCAGGTGTTCTGAATCTACCAGGTTCTTGGAGCAACCCAGTGTAAGGATATTGAGAATCATTGTTGCTTGAAAAGGCTGTCCACAAACTCATTGCGGTCAAAAACCTGGAGATCATCCATTTTCTCTCCGATGCCTATGTACTTCACCGGAATCTGGAACTGGTCCGATATGCCGATTACCACTCCCCCCTTGGCTGTTCCATCAAGTTTGGTGAGTGCCAGTGCATTGACTTCAGTAGCTTTGATGAACTGCCTGGTCTGCTCAAATGCATTCTGACCGGTGGAACCATCGAGTATCAGCAGGATCTCATGGGGTGCTTCGGGGATCACCTTCTGCATCACACGGTTGATCTTGCTCAGTTCGTTCATCAGGTTCACCTTGTTGTGGAGCCGTCCGGCAGTATCGATTATAACCACATCAGCACCACCCGATACAGCTGAAGAGAGGGTGTCGAAGGCCACCGATGCCGGATCGGAACCCATATCCTGTTTTATAATTTCAACCCCTACCCTCTCGGCCCAGATGGTTAATTGATCGACGGCCGCAGCCCTGAAAGTATCTGCAGCGCCCAGTACTACTTTTTTGCCTGCTCTCTTGAAATGGTGTGCCAGTTTTCCAATGGTGGTGGTTTTGCCCACACCATTTACTCCCACAACCATAATGACATAGGGGGTGACTGGCAGCGCGTCCTCGAACCCTCTTACCAGCCCCGAGTTATTCTCCTCCAGGAGATGAGCAATTTCCTCTTTGAGTATGGAATGTAACTCACTCGTATTAAGGAATTTATCTTTTGACACCCGCGCTTCGATCCTTTCAATGATTCGCAGGGTGGTCTCCACACCCACATCTGAAGTGATCAACACCTCCTCCAGGTTGTCCAGTACTTCGTCATCTACCCGTGACTTACCAACCACAGCCCTTGAAAGCTTCTTAAAGACACTCTCTTTGGTCTTCTCAAGCCCCCGGTCGAGATTCTTCTTTTTATCTGAGGAGAATATACCCATGACATATGGTGTGTGTATATACAAAAAAAGCTCCCTTAATTAAGAAAGCTTTGTGGTAAGGTATGATGGTCAAAGATTACTTGCTGAAGAAATCCTTGATGTGATCATTGTGCACTATCTCTTCCTCGAAGGTGTAAGCTCCGGATTTAGGCGAACGAACCATCTTGATGCACTTTGTGAAGGTCTTTCCTTCGCCGCTCTGCAATGATGCTACTACTTT
>JAGLPR010000056.1 GCA_023137255.1 Bacteroidales bacterium
ACCACATCATGGCTAAGATTGATGATCTGTTTTGCCTCCTGGGCAGATGCGCTGATCCCCATAAGCAGGGCCAGCAGAAAACCCATGGCAATCCTTCTCATGGCTCTGATCCTTCTTTTCATCCTGGGATGTTCCAGCTGCTGCTCTCTCTCAATCGTCGGTTTCAGGAATGCCGGTTCATAGTTGAGCAGAATGGCTGGCAGAATCACCAGGGCCCCAACCAGGCAGGTAAGGATGGATACCACCACCAGGATTCCAAAGAAACGGATGGGAGTAAAGGAGGAGATAATCAGTACTACAAAACCGACAATCACAGACAGGGCATTGAATATGATGCCCCTTCCTGTGGTGGTGATGGTGGTAATGACGGCCTCCCTGGCCGGCCTGTTCTGCCGGCGTTCTTCCCGGTAACGCCAGAGGAAATGGATGGTGTAATCGATCCCCACCCCGATCATCACCGAAGAGAGCAGGGCGGTGGCCACATCAAGCCGTATCCCGGTAAGTCCCATGATGCCGTATAGTACAATCACAGAAACTGTGATCGGAACGATCCCCAAGAGCCCGGCCGACACAGATCTGAATATGAAGGATAAGAGCACAAAAATAATAACCAGTGCGATGCTCAGGGAGATGTAGGTCCCAGAAAGAACTTTATTGGCCAGCTCTGTTCGCACATAACCGTTGCCACCAATAGCCTCCACAGCCGGATCGCCACCGGTGATCTCCTCAAGCCGCTTAATGATCCCGTTCACCGTCTCATTGTTGGTATCTTTGATCCGGATCATCAGGTGGGCATGTTCATAGGTGAAATCGACCAGCTGTTCCAGCTCTTCCGGATCACCGTTCATGTTGTAAAGCTCCATGTACTGGGCCACCGCCTCACGGCTTGGGGGGATCCGGTCGTAGAGGGGTTCTCCCTGATCATTCAGTGCTTTGCTGATTTCCTTTACTACCCCTGAAAATCCCATGGTCAGATCCACAGCCTCCATCTTCTCCATCTCCTCCCGGTACGATTCCATTCTCTGAAGAGTGGCCGGGTCAAGCATATCGCCGGAAAAGAGAACAGATATACTTTCCGATCCCCCGAATTTCCCGTTGATGATCCCAGCTGCCTCTTTTACTTCGTGGTTCTCGGGAAAGAAATTTTCTTCATTGGAGTCGACCCGGAGGAAGATGATGCCGGTGGAGATGAGCAGGGTAAGCACCAGTGCCACTACTGGGATTACCCTCCGTTTACGTACTACGAAGAAGGAGAACTGTCCCAGCCGGTTCCGGGGGGTCCCGCTGCCCTGAATGGCTGGTATGGCCCTTGGTTTGGAGGGTGGAAGCAGAGAGAGAATGGCTGGCAGGAGAACCAGGCTGAAAAAGATGGCAAAAAGTATCCCGATGCTGGCCGCCAGTGCCATCTGCCTTGCGGGGATCATGGTATGGGCCCAGAGTGCTGAGATCCCGGCAATGGTGGTCAGACCGGTAAGCAAGATTGGTTTCCAGAGGGAACGTGTAATACGGGCAGACAAATCGTTCATTCCGGTTCCGTTCCCGGTTGCATTCAACTCCTGGTACCTGGCTATCATATGAATCCCATAGTCGTTGGCCACGGCAATCAACAGGATCGGTACCAGCAGGGTAATCAGGGAAAACTTCCATCCAAGTACAGGGATCAGGGAAAGCCCCAGCAGGGCCGACATCACCACCACCAGGAACGGCAGCCAGACTCCCCGCCATTCACGAAATACCAGGTAGAGGAATACCAGCATCAGCAGCAGGGCAATGGGGATCAGGATAAGCCCGTCCCGCTGGATGTCCTTGTCGATGGCCTGCCGCAGGTAGGGGAGTCCGCCGAAGTGGATTTTTTCGTCGCCCGGATGCTCTTTAAGGATCGCATGAATCTCTGCAAATACTACATCCTCATCGGCATCTTTCTTCAGGGTGATCACCATGGCAGTGGCCTGAAAATCGTCCGATACCATCACCTTGTAAACCAGGTCGTTACTTTTAATTATCTCCCGAATATCCTCGCGCATGGCCTCATTCCGTGGAATGCGAAGGATGGTGGGCTCCACATACATCACCCCCTCTTCGCCATAGATATGATTGGACCCGAAGAGGGAAGAGGTTCTCCGAACTCCGTCAATCCTGCTGATCGCTTTTTCTACTGTTTTTACCCGCTTTAAAGTCTCTTCAGCCAGGATATCGTCTGTTTCGAAAATGATCATCACCAGGTCCTGGTTCCCAAAAATCTCTTCTATCCTGTCGGTGTTGACCATGGAGGTCATGTTTTTGGGAAAGTAGTTTTTCAAATCGGGATCGATCTCCAGTTTGAGCAGCAGGGTGGAGAAGCCCAGGGTGAAGAGTACCGAAGCCCCAATGATCCACCAGCGGTATTTGATGATTTTCTTATCCATGTTTCTGTGATTGACTCATATATTAAAATGAAAGTGTCATAGCAATGTATCCTGCATTCAATGTTGGACCGACCATATTGAAGAGCGATCCGGATGGTCCGAAAAAGCCGTGGTACCCTGCCTTCAGTTTGATTCCGTCGGCTGCCATCCACGACAGGGCAGGCTGGATTATCCACTCCTCTGTGGTGATGTGGTATATCAGAGGCAGCTCCAGCTCCAGCTGGTCATGCAGAAAGTTCCCTTTCAGAACCAGAAAAGCCGAATGGTACAGCTCCTCCAGCTGATAGTTATAGAGCCTGTTGAAGGCTCCGATTTGTCCTTTTACTGCCTCATCCACCACGTCGCCGGTGATAGG
>JAGLPR010000057.1 GCA_023137255.1 Bacteroidales bacterium
TTTCACACAAGAAGATGGAGTCCAAACAATCCGTCTTTACAGGCAAAGCAGCCCGTTACGGACTCCCGGTGCTGTACTGCAATCAGGTAGGGGCCCAAACAGAGCTTATTTTTGAAGGTGGTTCCATGGCTGTAAACCCCTCCGGAAATGTAAGCGGGAGGCTCCCTTTCTTCAGAGAGGATTATTTAATGGTTGACCTGGATGAACTTATCCGCTCAAAGCCAGCTCCCGCTACAGGAGAGATTCCCAACAGGATAGAAACCATGGCCGGCGCACTGATCTGCGGGATCAGGGATTACTTTGGCAAATTAGGATTTAAAACAGCCACCCTTGGTCTCTCAGGAGGGATCGATTCTGCAGTGACCCTTGGTCTGGCTGCGGAAGCCCTGGGGTCCGAAAACATTCATGTGCTGCTGCTCCCGTCACAATATTCGTCCGGTCATAGTGTAGATGATTCGGTAGAGATGGCCCTTACCCTTGGAGTTAAGTACGACATCCTGCCCATCGAACCCCTGTTCAACCAGTTTCGGGAAACATTAAACCCCCTGTTTAAGAATCTTCCGGAGGATATTGCCGAGGAGAATATCCAGGCCCGTATCAGAGGAACGCTATTGATGGCCCTCTCCAACAAATTCGGAAATATCCTGTTGAACACCAGCAATAAAAGCGAAACGGCAGTAGGATACGGAACCCTCTACGGAGACATGAGTGGCGGTCTCTCAGTGCTGGGTGATGTTTATAAAACCGATGTATACCTGCTGGCCAGGCACATGAACCTTGAGAAAGAGGTGATTCCGAAAAACATCATCACCAAGCCTCCCTCTGCTGAGCTCAAACCCGACCAGAAAGATACAGATTCATTGCCCCCATATGAGGAACTGGACCAGATCCTGGAGGCATACATCGAAAAACAGCTCCCACTGGAAAAGCTGGTTGAAATGGGCATTGAGCCGGAACTGGCAGCCAGGATCATAAAAATGGTAAATAAGAATGAGTACAAACGTTACCAGACTCCTCCTATCCTAAGAATTTCCTCAAAAGCTTTCGGTGTGGGAAGGAGGCTCCCCCTGGTGGCTAAATATTGAAGCGAAATTGATTATTTTTTCTATTTTTGTGTGTTATTCAGCATAATAAGATTAAATCAATAGATACAATGCAGGAAAGGAACTACAATGCAGATGACTGTATAGACAATCCAAAATCTGTATTTACAGTACTTACTCCCAAAGAAAAAGAATTCCTGAAGCAAAATTACACGTGTGCGTTTTACAAGAAAGGTGAGATCATTTTTAAGGAGGGGGATAAGCCACTGGGCCTGATGATCCTGGCTGAAGGAAAGGTCAAGATATTCAAAGAGGGAGTGGGTGGTAGAGAACAAATTGTTAGGATGGCCAAACCGGTGGGTTTCATAGGTTACCGGGCACTTTTCGCCGAGGAACATCATACTGCCACTGCAGTGGCCATTGAAGATTGCGTATCCTGTATTGTCGATAAAGAGAGTGTATTCAGGGTGATGCGCAGCAACGCCGAGCTGAGCATGAGCATCATCCAGTCTTTTGCCTCAGAACTTGGTTTTTCGCACGACCGTACTGTTACCCTTACCCAGAAACACATCAGGGGCAGGCTGGCTGAATCGCTGATCTTTCTGAAGGACACCTACGGATACGAGGACGACAACCTTACCATTAAGATCTACCTTTCTCGTGAGGATGTGGCTAATCTCTCCAACATGACCACCTCCAATGCCATTCGGACACTTTCGACTTTTGCCCAGGAAGGAGTGATCTCCATTGACGGAAGAAAAATAAGGATCCTGGACCTGACCAAGCTTGAACGCATTAGTGAGCTGGGTTAAGAGATGAAGTTCCTGGGCTACATTCTGACTTACAGCCTGGTATGGATGCTTCATCTGCTGCCCGAACGCATTCTTTACCTGATCTCGGACCTCCTTTACCTGCTTGCCTACTACGTGGTTGGATACAGAAAAAAAGTGGTGTATAACAACCTTGAAAAAGCTTTTCCCGATTATAACCAGCCTGAGATCCGTCGAACCGCAAAGCGGTTTTACCACCACCTGTGCGACATCATGCTGGAATCGGCTGTCTTCCATTTCTATTCAGAAAAGAAAGCGCTGAAAAAGATTACCTATAAAAATCCTGAACTACTTAACGAAATTCACCGGAGCGGCAAGCACGTGATGGCAGTAGTGGGACATTACGGCAACTGGGAGTATCTATCTACCCTGTGCCTTGTTACAGACCACCCCTTTATTGGTATATATAAGCCTTTAAAAAACAAATACTTTGACCAGATGGTCGTCAGGAACCGAACCCGATTTGGAGCCAATGTCACTCCCATGGAAAAGATCGCCAGGCTACTGATCGATTATAACAACCGGAAGGAACCTGTGCTTACTGTCTTCCTGGGCGATCAAAGGCCCATGTTTCATCAAATCCAGTACTGGACGAAATTTATGGGGAGGGATACACCCATGTATCTGGGCACCGAAAAACTGGCAAGAAAACTGGATGCAGCAGTGGTGTTTCTCAAGTTTAGAAAGCCGAAAAGAGGCCGTTATGAAGTTGAAGCAGAATTGATATGCGACGAGCCCGGGAGACTAAAACCATATGAAATTACGGAACGTCATGTGTGCATCCTTGAGGAAATGATCAGGGAGGAGCCTGCCTATTGGCTCTGGTCGCACCGCAGGTGGAAACACTCCTATGAGAAATTTCAAGAGCTGAAGGCTTCTCATTCAGGGTAATGATAACTGCCGATATCTGACTTTCTTGGCTACTCCTGCAAATAAACTCTTTTCACCCGTTCGGGGATGGAGGTTAAGATATCATAGGGGATGGTTCCTGCCCGATCAGCCAGTTCTGAGACCGGTTGCTCCTTCCCGAATATCTCAACCGTATCACCTTCTGATACATCTGTTCCGGTCACATCGATCATGGTCATATCCATGCAGATCTCCCCTATGGTTGGAACCTTAACACCTTTGACAAATACTTTACCGCCCCCATTGCCCAGCTTACGATGAAAACCGTCTGCATATCCCACCGGAATGGTGGCGATCCTGCTGGTCCTCTCTGTCATCCCCCTTCGGGAATACCCCACAGAATCGCCAGCAGAAACGGTCCTGACCTGGGAGACTGTAGTAAGAAATGAACTTACCGGTCTGAGAACCGGAGAAACTCCAATTCCGTGAAGGCCGATTCCAAGCCTCACCATGTCATACTGTAAATCAGAGAAACGCTCAATACCTGCCGAATTTAAAACATGTCGTTTGACGGGATCCTTCAGTACACCACACAGGAAGGAGCTCAGTTGATCAAACCGATTTACCTGCTCACGTGTAAAGCCATCGTGTGCAGGATCGTCAGTGGCTGCCAGGTGAGTAAATACGGATGCCACATGGAACTCAGGTTTTTGAAACCATGATAGGGCCTGCTCCAGCTCTTCCTTCCCGAATCCCAGCCGATGCATGCCCGTATCCAGTTTCACGTGGATCGGGAAATAGCTGATCCCCCGCAAATGCAGTATTTGGTGAAGCGCTGTAATCCCTCTTAAGTTGTAAATCTCCGGTTCCAGCCGATGATCCAGCATGGAGGCAAATCCGGAGGGATCTGGATTTAATACCATAATGGGCAGGTGTATCCCGGCCTTTCGCAGCTCCACACCCTCATCAATAAATGCCACTGCCAGGTAGTCCACTTTATGAAATTGCATCAGTTTGGCAATCTCGATGTTTCCAATGCCGTAAGAAAGGGCCTTAACCATCACCATGGTCTCTACTCCCGGATTCATAAGGGACCTGAAATAATTCAGGTTATCTACCAGGGCATTCAGGTCAGTTTCAAGCCTGGTCTGGTGAGTCTTAAGCTGCAGTTCCTGGGTGATCCGTTCAAATCCAAATTTCCTGGAACCCTTGATCAGTACAATCCTGTCCCTAAGGAGTGTACGGTCCATTCCCTTCAGAAATTCCAGTGTATTGTCATATAATAGTGCTGATCCCGGGAACAAAGCACCCTGCCTGCACAGGGCTGGTCCGATTCCAACAAACTGGTCCACATTCTTGCTACTTAGCAGTGTGGATATTTCGGAGTAAAGATCCCGCTCCTCCATTCCGCTCTGCAACAGGTCTGAAAGAATCACCATTCTTCCTTTCTTTGTATCCTGTTGTCCCATCAGGTCCAGTGCTGCTGCCAGGCCACCGGTATCAGAGTTGTAGGTATCGTTAATCAATATACTGCCCAATACCCCCTGCAGCATTTCGAGGCGCATGGAAACAGGTTCCAATGCACCGATCCGCTCCGTCACCAGTTCTGCCGGAAGACCTTTTTCAATGGAAAAAACAAACACATGCAGTGCATTTTCGATGGATGCATCATCCCCGAAAGGCACTGTAAATTTCAATGTCTGTCCGCCAATGGTTGTTTCAATGAGGGTTTGAGTATGGTTCCTTCCGGTAATCATGAAACTGTACCGGGCCTCCCCCTCCAGGCTCCAGTCAACAATTTCAGACTCCGGATCCTCCAGGTAATTCACCAGAGGGGTCCCGTTCACAAAAGAATCTGATCTGCATATCACCTTTTTACATCCTGAAAACAACTTTGCTTTTTCCCTGGTCTTTTCATCCAGGCTAAGGAAATGCTCCTGGTGGGCTGTTCCCATATTGGTGAATATGCCGGTATCGGGCTTTATGATGGCCTGCAGTTTTTCCATCTCGCCGGGCTGAGATATTCCGGCCTCAATGACCGCCAGTTCATGTCCGGGTCCAATTCCCCATACAGAAAGCGGAACCCCAACCTGGCTGTTGTAGCTTTTGGGGCTTCGGTGAGTCCTGATTGAATCGCCCACACACTGATGGATCCACTCCTTCACAATGGTTTTTCCATTGCTCCCGGTAATGGCAACTACCTCTCCCGCAAACTGGAGTCGCCTGGCAGAGGCCATCGCCTGCAATCCGTCCAGGGTGTTTTCCACAAGACAGAAACCGGCTTCAGGATACTCTTTGCAATCGGGAGTTGAGGAGACAAGAAAAGTACGGATTCCGCGTTCATAAAGTTCCCCGATGTAGTTGTGACCGTCGTGCTGCCCGCCCACCAGGGCAATGAAAAGTGTCTCCCTGCAGGAGGCCACGGTCCGGCTGTCAGTGGCCAGGCTGGAGATTTTAGTATCACCCCTGCCAACTATGGTGCCATTGATCTCCGCACCTATCTCATTCAGTGTCCAATCCGACTTCATGAATCGCTATCTTCTTGCATTGGTTCCGGAATAACAAACCCTGCACAGAGGCTCATAAATATCAGTTTCGCCCAAGACAATCAGTTTATCATCTTCCGACAACCTGTGTGTGTATTGTGCCAGGTTACCACACCTTACACATATGGCGTGAACCTTAGTTACGTACTCAGCAATGGACATTAATCCCGGCATGGGGCCAAAGGGAATCCCTTTGTAATCCATATCGAGCCCTGCGATAATCACCCTCGCTCCCTGATCGGCCAGCTGATTGCATACATCCACCAGGCCATCATCAAAAAACTGTGCCTCATCGATGCCGACCACTTCCACACCACTGGCAAGAAGAAGGATATTAGCGGATGAATCCACAGGGGTACTCTGGATGGCATTATCATCATGAGAGACCACCTCTTCTTCCGAATACCTTACCTCTATCCTGGGTTTAAAAATCTCCACATTCTGCCTGGCAAACGTGGCCCTCCGGAGCCTCCGGATCAACTCCTCGGTCTTTCCCGAAAACATCGACCCGGTGATCACTTCTATCCATCCATGGCCTGTGGTACTGCCCGAAGTGTTTTCAAGAAACATGATACAAGATTAT
>JAGLPR010000058.1 GCA_023137255.1 Bacteroidales bacterium
ATGGATATAAAATACACCATTGAAATCCTCACTAAAGATATACAAGATATCGAAAAACTTGTGGGGAAGCAGCAGAATTCTAAGGATGCATCGGCCATCGAACTGGACCTGGCCATGTCGAAACTCAGGAACGTATATGAGATCCTTACCATGATCAAAGCAGACAGGTTGAATGAACTGGTCGGTGAAACACCTGACGGAAAGCCGGAACCTGAGCCGGAGCCACAACCAGAGCTTCAGGCTGAACCGGTACCAGAACCAGAGCCGGTGGCACCACCGGAGCCAGTTCCCCCCTCCGAACCCTCTGCAGATGCCTCAGAAACTGAGGGACCGGAGACTTCCAAACCCCTTACGGAAGATTCGGCTATACTGGCTGAGAAATTCCAGACCGAATCTAGCATCAATGAAAACCTTGGGGAGACGCTCAGTGAAAACGTAGATGCAAAACTGATGGGGCAAGCCATCGATAACATCAGTCGCAACATCGGAATTAACGACAGGTTCCTGATTATCAGGGAGCTGTTTGATGGCAACTCGGATGGATTCAGCAGCCTGATCACCAGACTTGATGCCGCTGAAAATTACCTGAATGCAGCTGGACTGCTGGAAGAGCAATTTGCTGGTTCTATGGAGCACGAAGGTGTGGAGATCCTTGCAGGCCTTGTCAAACGCAGATACATAAGGTGACAGCATGCCGAAGCTCTACCTGGTTCCGACACCCATTGGAAATCTTGGCGATATCACCCTCAGGGCCATTGAGGTATTAAAGGAGGTGGACCTGATCCTGGCAGAAGATACCCGGAAATCGGGGATCCTGTTGAAACATTTGCAGATAAGCAAACCGGTTCAGTCACACCACAAGTTCAATGAGCACCGCACAGTGGAAACCGTGGTACAACGAATCCTGGGAGGTACCTCCATTGCCATGATCACCGATGCCGGTACTCCCGGTATTTCAGACCCCGGGTTCCTGCTGGTCAGGGCCTGTATCGAGCAGGGAATTGATATTGAATCGCTTCCCGGACCCACTGCATTTGTACCTGCTCTGGTCAATTCAGGGCTTCCGGGAGAGAGGTTCGTATTTGAGGGATTTCTTCCACAAAAGAAAGGCAGGCAAAAGCGGCTGAAAGAACTCTCCTCAGAGACCCGAACCATGGTGCTGTATGAATCGCCGTACAGGCTGGTGAAGACCCTGACCCAGATGGCTGAATATTTTGGTCAGGAGAGAAAAGGATCTGTCTCCAGGGAACTAACAAAAGTTCACGAGGAGACTATCAGGGGTACCCTGCCAGAACTTGCTCAATACTTCAGCAAAGGAACCGTGAAGGGAGAAATCGTAATTGTAATTGAAGGGGCCTGATCCTAATAGGGCCTGACACTGCCGGTTCCGGTAATCGTGGAGGATATCGTGGGACTCCCACGGAAAATAATATAACCGGGTCCGGTGATGGTGGCATCCAGAAAATCGATCGCCCACACAAATACTTTGCCTGTACCTGTATTCGTGGCATCCACATCTGGAACCTCAAGATTAAGGGCATCCACTCTGCCGGAGGAGTTTAAGGTATAGTCTGCCACCACTGCATCTCCTGCCAGCTCAACCTGTCCTGAACCACTCAGGATGACATCCACCAGGGTACCATCGATCAATGTTGCACGGACCAGGCCCGAGGAGCTATGCCGTACACTAAGATCTGCAATTCCAAACAGGATCCCGCCAAATATGGTTCCTGAACCAGACTGTACCATATCAGCCTCATCGGCATAGGTACCCTCAATGGCGATATGTCCCGATCCTGAATTGATGACTACATATGACTTGGCATATACTGTGTCGATCTCCATAAGTCCCGATCCTGAATTGGAGATTTCTACTTCAGGACTCGCTGCCACATCGGCAAACACCCTTCCGGAACCAGAAAGTCTCAAATGGTCCATTTCAGGCAGTGACACATTTATCACAACAGGTGAACCTGACTTATAACAGGCATCGTTTTTTGTTCTTATGATCAGGTTGTTCCCCGAAACATAGGTCTCAATAATGGGCAGCAGATTTTCCTGTGCCACCACCTCAACACCAAAGCTGTCCGCCTCAGTTATAAACACATCAAAAGATCCGGCGTTACTTACACCTGTAAAGTTTAAGAGATCGCGTAGCTCTGAAATCACCGGACCGGAACCGTTCAGACAGGGGCCATAATAGTAACATCCCGAAACTGCAAACATGGCAGCCAGCACTCCTATGGTCAAGATTTTCCTCATCACTTTCCACATTTCATTAAACCTAAATGTTCATACACAATCTAATAGACAACAGTATCAGCCAAAGGATGCATACTAATAAGGAAAAAATAAAAATGAAGCATTTGTACCTGATCAGGAGGACAAATCGATTGTGCGTAAACGAACACATATGTTGCACATTCGGTCACAAATATCATATTTTAACAGTTGCTAAAATACTATTTATCTAACTGTTTTTCTGCTCTTTACAGCTTTTGGCACATTATATGATAACAATAAACCAGACACATTAACATTCAAAGTCAAGGGTCATGAAAACATTTAGAACCATATTAATCATAGTAGGGGTTGCGCTAACAACCATTACCTTCGGACAACTGCTGTCACAAACCGATGGGAGTATACTCTTCTATACAGTTGCTTACAACTCAGTAAACAACCGGCTGGAGCACCGCCTGGATCAATTCCCGGAAAGAAGAGTCTCCTGCGATCAATTTGAAGCACCTGTGGCTGCCAGGACCTATTTTGTTCCGCTTGAAACTGATCTGGCTGTTGAATCCTGGATGACAACTCCTTTTGAAACTAACTACTACGAAGTGGAGCCATTTATTGAATCATGGATGGTGTCTCCTTTCGAATGCAATTTTTACGAAATGGGGCCTTCCATAGAATCATGGATGACTTCTCCCTTTGAGAGCAGTGTTGCAGAAGCAGAACTGAACCTTGAATCTTGGATGGCTTCTCCCTTTAACTGCAATGTTGCAGAAGCTGACCTGCTTATCGAAACATGGATGACCGTTCCTTTCGACGCAGCTGAATCCATCGAGATGGAAAGCTGGATGACCGCCGACTGGATCTAGGCGATCCATCCTGACCTTGCATCATCATATATATGGGCCACCCCATCATGGGGTGGTTTTTTTGTGTTAAAACGGAGCTGGTTCATCAAAACCGTTGTTCATACCTATATCCTTGTTAGTAAGACTGCCCCCTCCTTCATCCTTATTCATTTTAGAGGATATGGTAAATCCGTTTTCATCATCCTCAACCATGGCAAGGGTATCATCCAGGTCCACAAACTTGGCATACTCCCGGATGAACTTCAGTTGGATGTCACCCACCGGACCGTTCCTGTGCTTTGCCACAATGATCTCGGCAATCCCTTTCAGTGAGTTGCCCTCCTCGTCCACATCAATACCATAATACTCCGAGCGGTGAATAAACAAAACCAGGTCGGCATCCTGCTCAATAGCCCCGGATTCACGAAGGTCGGAAAGCTGCGGGCGCTTGTTCCCTGAACGCATCTCCACACTACGGTTCAACTGCGAAAGAGCAATAACGGGAATGTCCAGCTCCTTTGCAACACTCTTCAACGATCTTGAAATGTTACTTACCTCCTGTTCACGGCTTCCAGAATCCTTTGAGCCTGTCATCAGCTGAAGGTAGTCGATGACCACTGCCTGTATATCGAACTTCTGCTTTAGTCTCCGGCATTTGGCCCGAAATTCAAAAATGGAGATCGCCGGTGTGTCATCCACATAGATCGGCGCCTTTTCCAGGTCCTTGATCTTATATTCCAGCTGTTCCCATTCATAGTTTTCCAGCCGTCCGGTCCGGATCTTATCCGAAGCCAGGTGTGTTTCTCCAATGATCAGACGGTTGACCAGCTGAATGGAAGACATTTCAAGTGAAAAGAATGCCACCGGACGACTGTGATCCACAGCCATGTTCCTGGCCATGGAAAGCGCAAAGGCTGTCTTACCCATGGATGGCCGGGCAGCCAGGATCACCAGGTCAGATTTCTGCCACCCAGAGGTAAGCCTGTCCAGGCGCGTATATCCCGACGGAACCCCGCTCAGACTGTCCTTCCGTTTTCCCGCCTCCTCGATCTGTTCAATGGCTGTCTTAATCAGGTTGTTCAGCTTTATTGTCTCCTTCTTAATATGACCCTCTGCAATGTTCAACAGCTCCCTCTCTGAATAATCGAGAAGGTCATCCACATCCGAACTTTCATCAAAAGCGCGTTCCTGGATATTTGATGAGACCCTGATCAACTCCCTTTGAATATACTTTTGTGCCACAATGCGGGCATGATACTCCAGGTGAGCTGCCGATCCCACACGGGAGGTGAGCTGTGAAATATAGACCGCCCCTCCCACTGTTTCCAGTTTCTCCAGTTTCCTGAGTTCCTCAGTAACAGTTAGCAGATCAATAGGCTTCTCATGCTGGGAAAGAGTTTGCGCAACCTCATAAATCTGCTGATGCGACTCCTTATAAAAACTTCGCGGCTCAAGAATATCAAGCACAGAAAGAATAGCATCCTTCTCGAGCATGATGGCCCCCAGAACAGCTTCCTCCAGGTCGGGTGCCTGGGGAGGAATTTTACCGTAATCAAGAGCTATGGCAGGGTTTTTCCTGGAGGTATTGCTAGGTTGTTTAGCCATGAAATTCAGATTTGGGCCATAAAGGTAAGAAACCACCTTCAGCACATGTTTGGCCTCATGGCTTACTTATACACACATGCTCCAAAGTTTTAATTAACAGATGTTGAAAAATGCAATATCTTTATATTAAATGATACTATTCTCTCCTGCCAAGATCAATATAGGACTGCAGATCCTTGAAAAAAGAGAGGACGGATTTCACAACATCCGGTCTGTCATGTACCCCACCAGGCTCTGTGACATCCTTGAAATCAGGGAACTGCCTGAAGGCAGTTCACCGTTTCTGTTCAGCCAGTCAGGAATCCGGATCGACTCCGGCCATGAAAGCAACCTGGTTACCAGGGCATGGCGGTTGCTGACCGGCGAAACGGCTTTCCCCCCTGCGGCCATTCACCTCCATAAACAGATTCCGGTGGGTGCCGGACTGGGGGGAGGATCGTCCAACGCCTCCATCACTTTGAAAGCCCTGAACCAGATGGCCGGAAACAGATTAACACCGGAGCGACTGGAGGTACTGGCAGCCCGGCTGGGCAGTGATTGCCCGTTCTTCCTGCACAATGGACCTATGATGATGGAGGGGAGGGGCGAAATCCTCAGCCAGGCAGAGGTCAATCTGGATGGCTCTTTCCTTGTGCTGCTTTTCCCCGGGATTCATCTCTCCACTGTCGAAGCATATGCGGGAGTGGTCCCGAAAATTCCGGAAGAGCCCCTGGAGAGCCTGGTCGTCAAGCCGGTTGACCAGTGGAGAGACCTTATCAAAAACGATTTCGAACAGAGTGTATGTGCGAAATACCCTTTGATCAGGAAGCTGAAAAATGCACTCTATCATGCAGGGGCACAATACGCCTCTCTAAGTGGAAGTGGTTCATCCATTTACGGAATTTTCCGGGAGTCTCCCCACCTGCCCCCGGAGCTAAGGAAGTATGTGATCTGGGAAGGAGCTGCCTAATCCAGTTCCACCAGCAGATGAGATTTTGGAACCTGGTCCCCCTCTGATACATTGATCTTCCGGATCACCCCTCCTATGGGAGCAAGTATCTCATTTCTCATTTTCATGGCCTCCAGGATCAGCATGGGTGTTCCAGCTTTCACCTCATCTCCCTCCTTCACCATGATCCTCTGGATCTTTCCGGGAATGACTGCGGTAACGATCCGCTCATCGGGTCTCTCCCAGTTAAGCCTGTTCCTGAATTTGGAAGTCAGCCTGGTTGTATAGACGGCGTTCCCGATTTCAAGCTTTTCCAGGGGTGGTTCCTGAAGAGGCTCCTTTTTTGACGTTTTATCTTTGTTGCTCATGGGTGGATTTTAGAATGGGGGGATCCCGTGTTTTTTGGCTGGCATTCCAACGCTCTTCTCGCCCGATACTTCAAGGGCATGCAACAACGATTTCCTGGTCTCCCACGGCTCAATGACCGAGTCGATGTATCCTTTTGCAGCAGCCACGTAAGGATTGGCAAATTTCTCCTTGTACTCCTTGACCTTCTGCTCCCGCATAAGGTCAGGATCTTCTGCGGAAGCAATCTCCTTCCTGAAGATGATATTGGCTGCTCCCTCAGGACCCATGACAGCCACCTCAGCATCGGGCCATGCAAACACAAAGTCGGCCCTAAGATGCCTGGAATTCATAGCAATATATCCCCCGCCATACGCTTTACGAAGAATCAAAGTAATCTTGGGGACCGTTGCTTCACTATAAGCATACAGCACCTTGGCTCCATGCCTGATTACGCCGGCATGTTCCTGGTCAGCTCCCGGCAGGTATCCCGGAAGATCCACAAAAGTTACAATGGGGATATTGAATGCATCACAATACCTGATAAACCTGCCAGCCTTGTCGGATGAATCCACATCCAGTACCCCAGCAAGCACCAGGGGCTGGTTGGCCACAAAACCTACGGTGCGTCCGTTCATGGTTCCAAACCCTATAACTATATTGGCGGCCCAGTTCTCCTGGATCTCAAAGAAATCTGAACCATCGGTCACAGCCCTGATTATACTCCTCACATCATAGGGCTGCCTCTTATCGCCCGGAACGATTTCCGAAATATTATACTCCTCCAGAGGCTGAGCTATCTTCTTCTGTTCAGGCACATCTGTATTGGACCATGGCAGATAACTAAGCAGCGATTTGATCTGATCAAAACACTCATCTTCTGATTCCGAGAAAAAGTGTGCATTCCCCGTGATCTCGCTATGCACCCGGGCTCCTCCAAGCTCCTCCATGGAGATATCCTCGCCCAGCACAGTTTTGATTACCTCGGGGCCTGTTATAAACATCTTGGAGATGTTGTCCACCACAAATACAAAATCAGTGAGTGCCGGTGAGTATACCGCTCCTCCGGCACAAGGCCCAAGGATTACCGAGATCTGTGGGATTACTCCTGAGGCCAGTGTGTTCCTGAAGAAGATCTCACCATACCCTGCCAGCGAGTTTACCCCTTCCTGGATCCGGGCACCACCCGAATCGTTGATCCCGATCAAAGGCATCCGCATCTTCAGTGAGTGGTCCATGATCTTGGTGATTTTCCGGGCATGCATAAATCCCAGAGAACCCCCTGCCACAGTGAAATCCTGTGCAAAAATACAGACCGGCCTTCCGCCAATGGTACCTGTTCCGGTGATCACTCCATCCCCATGAAGCTTTTTCCGATCCATACCGAAATCCCTCGCTTCATGCTCAACGAACATGTCATATTCATTGAAAGATCCCTCGTCCAGCAGTTTTATAATGCGCTCCCGGGCAGTCATTTTACCCATGGCAACCTGTTTCTGGATGGCCTGTTCGCCACCCCCCTGCTGCACCTCTTCCCGGCGCTTTTGCAGTTCCTGAACCTTCTTATCTGAAGACATTATTTCTGGTTTTAGTTAGTGTTACAATCTTACGAAAAACAAAGCTGTTTGAAAAGCTATTACATAAAATAATCTATCAGCCGAATCCGGGTTCTATCTGGGGGCCAGTCGCATCAGGAAAAGGGCTATAATTAAGAAAAACACATTAGGCAGCCAGACCGCTGCCATGACCGGCAGCAGACCACCAATGGCAAACTGTTTTGAGAACTGGGTAAACAGAATGTAGGTGAAACTGAACACCACACCAATGGCGATCTGCAGGCCAATCCCTCCTCGCATCTTCCGCGAGGATACCGCCACCCCTATCAATGTCAGGATGAATGTTGAAAAGGGGAAGGCAATGCGGTTGTGCCGCTCTATCTGATAAGAGGTCACATTGGTTTCGCCCTTCATCAGTTGCATCTTGATAAATTCATCCAGTTCTTTCAGGCTCATGGTCTCAACAATGGTCAGGCGCATCTTGAAATCGTCGGGATGCATGGCCAGGGTGGTATCGATCTGTTTCCCTTCGACCACAGTTTCATGCAATCCGTCAATGGTGCGGATGTAATATCTCCTGGCCCTCCACTTGTTTACGGTGGTATCCCACCGGATCTGATCGGCTGTCATTTTTGACACCAATTCTCCATCTTCGAATTTTTCAATGGTAAACTGGTAACCCACCTTCGACACATTGCTGTAACTGTGCAGGTAAACATAGACTCCCGGTTCGACCTGCCGATGAAAATCTTTGGTCTTAAAACTGATGGGCCTCTTTTTTACATACCGTTCCTCAAAATCAAGTTTTACCTTGTTGGCCCCGGGAATCACCTGGTCGCTCAGAAAAAAAGCCACCGACGCAATAAGGGTGGAGGAGATCAGGTAGGGCAGCAAAAACCTTCGGAAGCTCATGCCACTGTTTAAAATAGCAATGATCTCGGTGTTGTATGCCATCCTGCTTGTGAAATAGATCACTGCAATAAAAGCAAACAGGGAGCTGAACAATACTGCAAAGTACGGTATAAAATTCAGGTAGTAGTCGAACAGGATGGTATTCAGTTTGACACCGCTCTCCAGGAAATCGTCAATTTTCTCTGAAAGATCGAATATCACAACAATTGAGAGTATCAATGCAATGGATAAGAGGAAGGTCCCCAGGAACTTTCGAATCACATATATATCCAGGATCTTAAGGCCAAGAAACCTTACAATCTTGTACTTAAAGCCGGTATCATTTTTTCCTTCCATGCAGTGAAAGTTCCACTTTTAATTTCTTCAAATGCCTGCCTGACCAGCCAGAGGTAGAATGCCAGATTATGAAGGCTGGCAATCTGGGCCCCGAGCATCTCGCCTGATATGATTAAATGACGCAGATAAGCCCTGGAATATTGCGTATCTACAAAACTGTATCCCGAGGCATCGATGGGAGAATAATCGTCCATCCACTTCCTGTTCCTAATGTTGATGATCCCCTCTGCGGTAAATAACATGCCGTTTCTTCCATTCCGTGTGGGCATCACACAATCGAACATATCGACACCCAGCGAGATTGCCTCAAGGATGTTTACCGGTGTTCCGACTCCCATCAGGTACCTGGGTTTATCTGCCGGCAACACTTCATTTACAAGCTCCAGCATGGCATACATCTCCTCGGCTGGCTCCCCGACGGAGAGTCCCCCGATGGCATTCCCCACAGCATTCCTCTCTGCCACAAACTCGGCCGACTCCCTGCGCAGATCCTTAAAAACACTTCCCTGCACAATGGGGAAAAATGCCTGGCTGTGACCATACAGTGGCTCTGTAGAAAGAAACTGTTTCAAGCCTCGGTCAAGCCAGCTGTGGGTTAGCTTTAACGAATCTCTGGCATACTTCAGATCGCAGGGCCAGGGGGTACATTCATCAAATGCCATCATAATATCGGCCCCGATGATCCTTTGAATATCTACAATGTTTTCCGGAGTAAACAGGTGCTTGGATCCATCAATATGAGAACTGAAATGTGCCCCTTCAGGTTTCAGTTTCCTGTTGGCCGCCAGGGAGAAAACCTGGTAACCCCCGCTATCGGTCAGAATGGATCGGTCCCAATTCATGAATTTGTGCAAGCCACCGGCCCCCTGAATCACCTCAAGGCCCGGCCTCAGGTAGAGATGATAGGTGTTGCCGAGAATGATCGGAGCCTCAATGTCATTTAATAATTCTCTCTGATGTACCCCCTTCACACTTCCGGCTGTCCCCACCGGCATAAAAACCGGGGTGGGAATTTCGGAATGATCGGTCCTCAGGATGCCGGCCCTTGCATCACTTCCTTTATCGCTGTATATAACTTCAAATTCCATGGCTTATCATGAGATCAGCCAAAGATAAACAATTGTTGAAAACCTGCTTTTTCTTTTCTCCAATTGCCTGCTAAATTTACGGGATATGGAAATCAGAGAAATTATCGACGTCACAAATCTCCAGCAATGGATCATACTGGCATTTTTCTCGGTGGCTTTTCTCATCCAGTTGCGTTATTACCTGCTTATCTACTTAAAGCTTCCACTGCATAAGCCAGCACAAACACCCTCCTCAGATACAGGCATTTCCGTAATCATCTGTGCAAAGAATGAAGAGAAGAACCTGGAGCGTTTCCTCCCGAAAATCCTTGAACAGGACCATCCCAATTTCGAAGTGGTTGTGGTCAATGACAGCTCTACCGACGATACTGAAGAGTTGCTGATCCGGTTATCGGGCCTCTACAAACAACTTCGGTACACCTCCATTCCTGCCAACGACAAGCTCATGAGAGGAAAGAAACTGGCACTGACCATAGGTTTGAAATCGGCCATATTTGATCATGTGGTACTCACCGACGCAGATTGTTATCCGGCAAGTAATCAATGGCTGAACAGGATGGCCTCAAATCTGAGGGGTGAAAAGAGGATCGTGCTGGGTTACGGTGGATATGATCGTCACAAAGGAGTACTCAACCACATCATCCGGTATGAAACTGTATTTACCGCCATACAATACCTCTCATTTGCCATCAAAGGGAGACCATACATGGGGGTGGGACGCAACCTGGCCTACCACAAATCACTCTTTTTTGAGAACAAAGGGTTCGCCAGACATTACCACCTGCTTTCAGGCGATGATGACCTGTTTGTCAATGAGAACGCAACAGGCAAAAACGCGGCTGTGGAGGTGAGCCATGAGAGCCACACTCTTTCGGTTCCTGAAACAACTTTCAGGGGCTGGATCAAGCAGAAAAGAAGACATATTTCGGCGGGCAGTCATTACCGGCGCAGTTCGAGGATCAGGCTCGCCGTTGAATGGATCAGCCGGATTCTGCTCTATTCTACCCTGATCTGCTTATGCATCTCATCGCCCTGGGGTTGGCCTGTTGCCGCACTTTTCGGGGTATTGGTGGTGACCAGACTGGCGGTTTTCAAATTGGGAATGCGCTGCTTGGATGAAAAACATTTATTACTACCTTCGCTGCTGCTTGATCCGGTCATGCCCTTAATCATGAGTGTCATCTGGTTAACCAGCCTTTTTGAAACTAAGTATCAACCATGGAGTTAAATTCCAATCTTTCTCTCAAAGCACAACAGGATATCGCACTGGTTGAAAAGGCCAAAAAAGGTGACCAGCTGGCTTATGGTGAGTTGCTGGGCAGGTACCGCGATGCCATCTATTTCATGCTGCTTAAGATGGTAAACAATCCGATCGATGCAGAGGACCTTACCATAGAAGCTTTTGGCAAAGCTTTTAAAAACATTGATCAGTACGCACCCAACTTTGCCTTCTCCACATGGCTCTTTAAGATTGCCACCAATAACTGTATTGACTTCATCCGGAAAAAAAGGGCCAGCCATGTCTCCCTGGACCAGACCGTGGACGGTGAAGACTCCCTGGCGCCCTCCTCATTGATTCAGTCAGATGTTCCCGATCCGGAAGCATATATGATCAACAAGCAGAAGATCAAGCATATGCGTAAGATTGTTTCGCGCCTGAAACCCCGCTACCGGCAGCTGGTGGAACTGCGGTACTTCAAGGAGTACTCCTATGAAGAGATCGCAGTTGAGCTTGATATTCCCATCGGAACAGTGAAAGCACAACTATTCAGGGCACGCGAACTGCTTCTCAATATCCTGAACCGCTCCCAGGAGAAGCCATAAATCCTGGTCCGGCCACCATTATGGACCTGATCCTGAAATATTTCCCCGATCTCCTCCCTTCCCAACTCTCCCGGTATGAGATCTTACTGCAGGCCCTCCCGCTGCTCAACGAAAAGGTGAATGTCATTTCCCGAAAAGATATTGCATCGCTGGAGGAGAGGCACATTTTGCACTCCCTCTCCATTGCTAAAAAATTCAGTTTTGATTCAGATACCAGGGTGATCGATGTAGGTACAGGCGGAGGATTCCCCGGGATACCTCTGGCCATCATGTTTCCCGAAACACCTTTTACCCTGGTCGATTCCATAGGGAAAAAGATCCGGCTGGTGGAAGAGTTGTGCGGAATCCTGGATCTGAAAAATGTGACTCCTGTGAATCAACGGATGGAGAGTCTGAACATAAAGGCCGATTTTGTGGTTTCAAGGGCTGTAACTGCCTTCCCTAAGCTTCACCAGTGGACCCATAAGCTGATCCGCCCCGGACCATCCCGGCCGATGCCCAACGGCTTGATCTCGCTGAAAGGAGGAGATCTTAATGAAGAGCTTAAATCGTATAAAAACCGGGTGAAACAGTTTCCTCTGTCAGAGTGGTTTGAGGAGTCATTTTTTTACGCCAAAATGATTGTTTATCTAAAAAAATAACTACTTTTGCACCCTCAAAACATATTTTCTCATGAAGCGAACATTTCAGCCATCCAACAGGAAAAGAAAGAATAAGCACGGATTCAGGGAGCGGATGTCTTCAGCCAGCGGACGTGGTGTAATTGCCGGACGACGAAAAAAAGGACGTAAGAAGTTAACCGTTTCCGACGAGCCAAAGCACAAGGCTTAATCAAGCTAGCTTTTTCATCAGGACTGAATAACTGACCGATTTCCGGTTGGTTATTTTTTTGTCTGTTTTTTTAATGATTATTTGTATTTTCGAGTAGACTTCAGACGGCTGACATGAAGAAAGGTACATCCCGGAAAAAACAAGGCAACAAGGAATCCCAATCAGAGAAGCGTGGCTACCATCTCAGGTTCCTCTTTCGGGGCACCGGTGCGAACAGTGTGTCAGAGGAATATGTTTCGGCCTTCAGCCAGAAAATCAAAATTGAAAATGCCTCAAGGGGAGACTGCACCCTATTCTCCGGAAAGGAGAGGGCCCGATCTGAAACAGAGGCGAGCTCCACAGGATATGTGGTCATCCTTCCCAGCCTGTCGCCGGAAAAATCGTTCAATCCAAATGAATTCTTCAGGCTGCCCCTGCCCGAGGATTCCAGGCAGCGTTTGTTTTATGAGATCTCGTTCAGGGGAAAGAAACAGGCAGATCATGCCGGTCTGGTGATACCGGCTGATGCTTTGCCATACCTCGAAAAAATCCAGGGTAAAGATTCCTGTCCCGATCCGGAATTTGCCAGGATGGTACTTCTGAAACTTGGATTCGAATCCAGGGACGTAAGCATTCACCAGGAGGCCCCTTTCATAGAAAACCGAGCCAGTTCGCCGTCACTCCTGGATAAACTGCGCCTGAATCTGGCATGGAACACCTCACTCCCGGTGCAGGAAGCAAGGGACCCCTCCATCAGGAACCTCTTCTTTATGAAGGAGAATCCAATCTTCCGCCTGGCTTTCTTCATCACTGCACTGGCCATATTTATCATCCTGCCCATTTTAAGCTTGGATGCCGGACTTTCAGGCGATGATGAAAAACATTACCAGCATGCGGCCAAGGTGTATCGCTACTTTACCGAAGACGACCCATCGGCGCTCAATGACCCCAAATACAAACTGAATTATTACGGACAGTCGTTTGACTTTTTCACCTATCTATTGATCAGGTTGTTCAACCTGGAAGAGGCGCCTTATGAGGCACGGCATGTGATGGTTGCCCTCACCGGGGCTGCAGCCATTCTAGTCACCGGACTGCTGGTAAAATTACTGGCAGGTCCTGCGGCAGGATGGCTTGCTCTGGTCCTGATGTTTCTCTCCCCCAGGTTCCTGGGTCACGCTTTCAACAACCCCCTTGATGTGCCTTTTGCACTGGGAAATGTGTTCACCCTTTACCACATGATCCTGTTCCTGAAGAAACTACCCCGGATCAGTTTTCGTTCGTCGCTCTGGATCGCGGTGGGCATCGGGTGGACCAACGGGCTCAGGATTGGTGGTCTGCTCCTGGTCCCCTACTTCTTCCTGTTTGCAGGGCTCTTTCTTCTGATTCGTAAATGGCCATGGAAATTCTTCTCTTCAGGATGGTGGCGGTTTGCATTTAAAGGCCTTCTGACCCTGGTTCTTATTTCCATAGCCGGGTACTTGCTTAGCCTGCTTACCTGGCCCTATGCCCTTCAGGATATTTTCAAGCATCCCATCGAGGCATTTAAAGTAATGACCAACATCCAGGTTTCCATCAGGGTGCTGTATGACGGCATTATCCACTGGTCAGATCACCTGCCCTGGCACTACATTCCTCAAAACATAATGATCTCTGTTCCGGTCATCATCCTGTTGGGCTGGCTAGCCTCACTCTACACCTGGTTCTCAAACCGGAAAGAGCAACAGGCCTACTGGTACTTCATGCTCTGGTTCACCGTTCTCTTTCCCGTGATATTTATCATCTACAGGGAGTCCAATGTATACGGGGGCTGGCGACATATGATGTTTATTTACCCCTCCATGATTGCCCTTTCGGCCATGGCACTGTCACATCTGGCCGGGAGAGGTAAAAAACCGGTGGCCACTGTAATCGTTGCCCTGATTGTGGCTGCAGGCCTGTTTCACCCGCTGCGTCACATCATCCGTAACCATCCCAACACCTACATCTATTTTAATGAATGGTCGGGAGGAATCAACCATACCTACGGGAGGTTTGAAACGGACTATTATGCCAACAGTTTGAAACCAGCCTCCGACTACTTCATAAAGAGTATTCTCCCCCATGTGGAATCGCTCCCTGATCAAACCATTCGTGTGGTGAGCAATTCAAATATCTCCTACTATTTCAGAAACCACAGGGACCAGGTTACGCCCTTCTACAGCCGTTATTATGACCGGGGGAGGACCGACTGGGATTATGCCATCCTTTACTGCAACTATCTGCATCCCTACCAGTTGAACAACGGCCTCTGGCCTCCCAAAAACACCATCCATGAACTGAAGGTGGATGATGTGGTGGTGGCTGCCATTGTGGAACGTAAAAACAGAGACGATCAT
>JAGLPR010000059.1 GCA_023137255.1 Bacteroidales bacterium
CGGGGGCTGAAAAAACTTGAAAGTGCCATCCTTTATGATGAACATAATGAGGCCGCTCTGCTCGACCTGGGCAACGCCTATTCGGCATCCTTTCGATTCAATGAGGCCAGGGCCACCATGGACCGCTTGCTTGAATTCTATCCCGAATATGATAAAGCCTTAAATGTCAAGGCATATACCTATTTGGTTGAAGCGCAGGTGAAGCAAGATCCCGGATTACTGGATCAGGCGATCACCCTCTTTAACCAGGCCATTCAATCAAATCATAAATTTTATACGGGGTATTATAACCTGGGGCTCTGCTATGCATACAAGGATGATAAGAGCAATGCCATCTATAATCTGAAGCAGGCCATCCGCTTCAATAGCAGGTACAGGCCGGCTTATGAGAAACTCGTCCAGGTATATGAGCACTATGGCGACACGGAACTTGCACGCTCGGTCAGAGATCTGTTAACCAGGATTCCTTAAAACCCAAATATTATTTTCAATTTTGCAGGATGAGGATTGCAGTGATAGGGGCAGGACCGGCCGGGATGACGGCTGCATATAAAATCTCCGAAGAACTTGGTAAAAAGGTCTCAGCCCTCGATGTATATGAGCTTAGCGCTCAGGTAGGGGGTTTATCTAAATCCATTGACCTGTGGGATCAGAGGGTCGACCTGGGGCCACACAGGTTTTTTAGTCACGACACCAAAATTAATGAAGTCTGGCTGGAGGTGGTGGGAAAGGATTATGACATAGTGAACCGGCAAACCCGGATTTACTATAAAAAGCAATTTTTTGATTACCCCATACGTGCCCTGAATGCCCTGAAAGGGCTTGGTCTTTTTGAAGCCGCGCGCTGCATGATCTCTTACCTGATTGAACGTCTCGCACCCACCAGGGATACTTCAACTTTTGAAGGGTGGGTCACAAGCAGGTTCGGGAAAAGACTCTACACAATCTTCTTCAAAACCTACTCCGAAAAATTGTGGGGAATCTCCTGTACCGATCTCGATTCCGATTTTGCAGCGCAGCGAATAAAAAAGCTTTCCCTTTTTGAAGCTGTAAAAAATGCCCTGTTTCCGGGCAAGAGAAACAAACATGCCACCCTGGTGGATCAGTTTGCCTACCCCACAAGAGGTACGGGATCTGTATATGAAAATATGCAGCAGAAAATTTCGGACAGGGGAGGTAATGTTTACCTGAACAGGGGAGTTGAGAGAGTAAATACCACAAAAAGCTCGGCCAGGTCCCTGACCCTGGAAAGTGGAGAGACCAGGGAGTACGATCACATTATCTCCACCATGCCAATCTCCATCCTGGTGGAACGTCTCCCTGAGGTTCCGGCAGCGATTGTTGAACAATCGCGGAAACTCACCTTCAGGAACACCATCCTGGTCTATCTCCGCGTGGACCGCACCAACCTGTTTAGCGATCAATGGCTCTATGTTCATGATCCTTCGGTAGAGGTGGGAAGAGTGACCAACTTCAGAAACTGGCTCCCCTCGGTTTATGGCCACTCACAGTCGACCATACTTTGTCTGGAGTACTGGTGCTACCTTGATGATCCCCTGTGGAACCAGGATCCGGATCATCTGATTGAGAACGCAGGGAAGGAGATTGTTCGCACCGGCCTGGTGGAAGAGGGCGAGGTCAGGGAGGGTCATGTGGTGCGTCTCCCCCGGTGCTATCCAGTCTACTTCAAAGGCTACAGGGAGGTGGTGAAACCGGTGGAAAACTATATCGATTCGGTGGAGGGCCTGCATGCCATTGGAAGATACGGGGCCTACAAGTACAACAACCAGGATCACAGCATTCTTATGGGATTACGTGTTGCTGAGAATATCGTGGATGGAACCGGTCATGACCTCTGGTCTATCAATACAGATTATGAGGTGTACCAGGAGTCGTCGGTCATCACTAAAACGGGCCTCCAACCCAAAGGCTCATAGAAATCAACGAATAAAACTTACCTTTATACAAAGCTTTTGATATGGATTTTCTCAGGTTTCTGACTACTAAAAAATTCCTGCGCCACCTGGGACTGGCTGCTGTAATTGCAATAATTTTGCTGTTGGGGACACTGGTATGGCTGAAAATATACACACATCACGGTCAGGCCATTACTGTACCCGACCTGACAGGCCTCACAGACGATGAGGTGGAGGATGTAACCTCTTCGAGGCGTCTCCGCTTTGAAGTGATCGATTCTGTCTTCTCCAACGAAATGCCAAGGGGTACAGTGATCAAGCAAAATCCGGGTGCCAATTCCAGGGTAAAGAAGAACCGGAAAATCTTCCTGACCATGAATGCAGTTAACCAGGAGATGGTGCCCATGCCACAGCTGGTTGGACTGTCGTTCAGGCAGGCCAGGCTGGCCATGCAGAATGCCGGACTGATCCAGGGAACCATTGAATACAGGCCCGATTATGCAAAAAACAACGTGCTGCAACAAATGCACGGTGACTCCGTTATAAAACAAGGAACCGAAATTACCAAAGGGTCTGTGATCAATCTGGTACTGGGGATGGGATTAAGCAGCAGAACCACCCGGATCCCCAATCTGCTTGGGATGGGGCTGGAGGAGGCTACGGAGAGCATTGCCCGGTACTACCTGAATATGGGGGCCGTCACCTATGATGAAAGCTTTCAGGATGCTGAAGACAGTTCAGGAGCATTTATCTGGAGGCAGTACCCGGAATTCGATGAGTTCAGGAGGTTAAATATGGGCATGGAGATGGATGTCTGGCTGAGTCTGGACTCCACACTATTACCCGGACCCGATTCGACCCTCTTTGGTGATGACACAGAAATCGTGGATGAATAGAACCATCAGAGTTGCAGCCGGAATCTTAATCTCTCTTGCGGGCCTTCACGGTCTTCAGGCACAGGAAGTGATCACTCCACTGTTCAGGAATCCCCGGGCGGCACAGCTTCAGAATGAGCATATCAGGATCAGGAAATCTGCAGAAGCATCCCTGCTTGAACTTCCAATATTCGACGATTTCTCAAACACCTCCCTGGTGGCTGATACAGGTAGCTGGAGCGATGCCTATGCATTCGTAAACAATAACTTCTGTGTCAACCCGGTATCAAATGGTGTAGCTACCCTGGATGCACTGGACGCAGATGGTTCCATCTATGCACATGCGGTCCTATCCCCCTCCACTTTTGTAGCTGACCACCTCACCAGTAATCCGGTCAACCTTCAGTATCCGGCATCTGACAGCCTCTACCTTAGTTTCCTCTATCAGGCCGGGGGACTTTGCGACCTTCCTGAAGAGGAGGACTCGCTGATGGTTGACTTTTATGCCACCGATTCAAGTAAATGGGTCAATGTGTGGCGCGTTCCAGGAAGGTCCCTCCACGAATTCAGTCACGCCATGATCCCCATAAGCAGTGAACGTTTCCTTACCAGCGGGTTCAGGTTCAGGTTCAGGAACCGTGCAAGTCTGTCAGGAAGCAACGATTACCCCGACAAAAGAAGCAACGTGGATTACTGGCATGTGGATTATGTGAGGCTCGACCGGAACAGAACCATTTCTGACACCATCCTCCGGGATGTGGCCTTCAATACTCCGCTCAGTTCTGTATTGAAGGATCTGACCTCCATTCCCTGGCCCCACTTCGAAACAGCACAAAATACTACCCTGGCTCCATTTGTGTCGGTGCGTTACAGGAACAACGACTCCATTACCAGAAATGTGACCCGTTCCCTGACCATCCTGGAGCCGATCTACAATGATACATATTATCCAGAGGAGCCCACGGCCCAGGACCTGCCCGAACACGTCGATACCATTGTGGATTTCGGATACATTTATCCCCTGGACTTTCAGCGGGGCGATTCTGCCCTGATCAGGTTCAAAGCTGCCCTCCGAACCGATGAATTTGATCCAAAGGTCAATGATACTGTCATACACGACCAACTGTTCCGCGATTACTACTCCTATGATGACGGAACTGCTGAAGCTGGGTACGGACTGCGCGCCAGTGGAACAGCCAATGCACTTATGGCCATAAGGTACCATTCTTACGAGCCTGACCAGCTGGGAGGGGTCTACATCTATTTCAACCAGGTATACGATTCCATAAACCTGAAAAATTACAGCTTCAACCTGATGGTCTGGGACGAATCTGACGGATTGCCGGGCTCAATCATCCGGGAAGATGACAACATCTACAAACCGATCTACACCTCAACATATACAGGGTTTATCAGGTATGAATTCTCAGAGCCTGTACCAGTGAACGGACCTTTTTTTGTGGGATGGAGACAGGAGAAGGAGTACATTCTGAATGTGGGGCTCGACCTGAACAATAAACCCGATCCTCATGTCATGTACTACAACATGGGAGAGTGGCAGTCCTCCATAGCTCCGGGTGTGATCATGTTCAGGCCCTTTCTTTATGACGAAACCACAGGGGTTAATAACAGCCATTCAGAAACCAGGCTCCTGCAGATCTATCCCAATCCGGCCTCCGACAGGATCTGGTTCAGGATGCCCCCCTCTTCTGTAGGAGAGGAAATCCTGGTCCACATCTATGATACCTCGGGACGGTTGGTGCATCACTCTGTGGTCCGGTCCAATCAACTGGATCTGTCGGGATTCTCACCAGGTATCTACTACATCCGGGCACTGATTGGAGCCCAGTCTTATTATTCAAAACTTCTGATCAACCCGTAAATCATGACCGGCGAAGCTGTGGAGACCAATGAGTTATTTGAGCATTTCAGGTTCACAGCCGATCCTGGCCAGACTCCCCTGCGCTTAGATAAATTCCTCTTCAATAAGCTTGAAGGCACCTCAAGGAGCAGGATCCAGGCTGCAGCGAATGCCGGGAACATCCTGGCAAACAGCTCTCCGGTGAAGCCCAACTACCGGGTAAAACCGGGAGATATTGTCTCCGTTGTCCTACCCCATCCTCCCCGTAAGATCGAGTTGATCCCGGAAAATATTCCACTCCACATTGTATATGAGGACAAAGATGTGATTGTGGTCAATAAGTTCCCCGGCCTTGTGGTTCATCCGGGGTACGGAAACTATTCCGGCACCATGGTGAATGCGCTTATGTACCACCTCAAAGACAATCCCCTTTTTCAGTCAGGCGATGAACGACCCGGGCTGGTGCACCGGATCGATAAGAACACCTCCGGGTTGCTGGTGGTAGCAAAAAACGAGCTGGCGCTGAATAAACTGGCCAGCCAGTTCTTTCACAAAACATCCCTGAGAACATATAATGCACTGGTTTGGGGTGACATGAAAGATGACCAGGGAACCATCCGGGGCCATATTGGCCGCAATCCCAAGAACCGGAAGCAAATGCATGTATTTCCCGAAGGAGACCAGGGCAAAGAGGCAATCACCCATTACCGGGTCCTGGAGCGGCTGGGCTATGTAAACCTGGTGGAATGCAGGCTGGAAACCGGGAGGACTCACCAGATCAGGGTACACTTTCAATACCGTTCACATCCTCTGTTCAACGATCCCGAATATGGCGGTGACCAGATTCTCAGGGGAACCACCTTTACCAAATACAAACAGTTCGTTCAGAACTGCTTCAAGCTGTTGCCCGGACAGGCCCTTCATGCAAGGACCCTTGGATTTGTCCATCCCACATCGGGAAAAGAGATGCTGTTCGAAGCACCGCTTCCTGATGGATTCAGCGATGTCCTGAATAAATGGCGTACCTACATCCAGGGACGGAGGGAGGAGTAAACCATAATTATCTATAAATTAGGCGCATTCATGGAGAAATGACCTCTTTCGTCAAAATTGAGATCACTTCAATAACACTGTTTCTTAGAAAAGGTATTACATTTAGGTTAGAAGAACAGATCAACCTATAGAAGAGATGAAAGTTGCCATTTTTACCGGAGGAGATTCTTCTGAATATGTGATCTCCATGAAAAGCGCTGAGCAGGTGCGTATATGGCTTGAAGCTGCAGGCCATACATGTTATCCTGTGGAGGTCAGGGGAAGTGAATGGACAGTGCTGCTGGACTCAGAGAAGGTTCCGCTGGATAAAAACAGTTTTGGGTTCAAATACAAAGACCTTAGGGTCTCCTTTGACTATGTCTGGAACACCATCCATGGAACACCGGGTGAAGACGGGAAGCTCCAGGGATTCTTTGATATGGTGGGAATTCCCTACAGCAGCTCCAACCACCTCTCATCGGCCCTCACATTCAATAAATACACCTGCAAATGTTTCCTTAAGCAACACCGGGTGCTGACTCCCGAAGCCAGCCTCGTAAGAAAACATATGGAAACCGACCTGGAAGCTGTGGCCGAGAGGGTGGGGTTCCCCTGCTTTGTTAAGCCCAACAGCGGTGGTTCAAGTTTCGGGACAGCAAAGGTGGTTCGCATTGAAGAGCTGCAACCTGCCCTGGAAGAGGCACTTAAGGAAGACGAGGAAGCCATCGTTGAGCGATACATAAAAGGGACCGAGGTCAC
>JAGLPR010000006.1 GCA_023137255.1 Bacteroidales bacterium
GTTTGTCCGGCAAACTGGCACAAAGGCGACAGGGCCCTGAAAGAGAATGCTGATTCAATCGCTTCCTATTTGGGAGACAAATAAGTACAAAGTCAAAAGTCTTTAGTTGTTAGTTGTTAGTTGTTAGTTGAGACCTTTTGACTTTCGACTAAAAAAAGGGAGGCTTTCTGGCCTCCATTTTTTTGTATCTTGCTTTGATGTTGAAGCGGTTTAAAAATTACCTGAACGGACTGAAGCTTTGTAATGACGGCGACCGCATCCTGCTTGCCGTGAGCGGGGGGATCGATTCGGTGGTTATGGCACACCTGTTCAACGCAGCAGGGTACGATTGTGCCATTGCCCATTGCAACTTCCAGCTTCGGGGAGAGGATTCTGAATCGGATGAGGCTTTTGTTCGCGAGCTTGCCGGATACCTGGAAATGCCTCTGTTTGTGAAACGTTTTAATGTGGATGAGGTGGTCAGCACCAAAGGAATCTCAGTGCAGATGGCAGCCCGTGAGTTGCGTTATGACTGGTTCGGGGAGATTCTCTCAGAAGAATCTTTCGATGTGGTGGCTACAGCTCATAACAAGAACGACTCGGTGGAGACCTTCTTTCTCAATCTTTCACGCGGTTCAGGAATCAGGGGATTAAAAGGCATTGCACCCAGACGTGACAACATCATCAGGCCCATGCTCTTTTTAACCCGCCAGGAGATTGAAACCTACAGGCAGGAACGGGGAATCGAATACCGGGAGGACGCCAGCAACTTTGAGACCAAGTACCAGCGAAACAAGATCAGGCACGATGTGATCCCGGTGATGGAGCAGATCAATCCAGGGTTTATCGAATCGATGAGCAGGAACATGGATCAGCTGGGAGAGGTTCACGAAATTTACCGGCACTCTATTAAGCAGTTGCGCTCGTCACTGTTCGAAGAGAAAGCGGGCAGGATCACCATTGATGTCCGGAGGCTTGGGGAGCTGCATCCTTTACAAACATGGCTTTTCGAGCTCTTTTCGCCCTACGGATTTTCGCGCTCACAATGCGAAGGAATTGAGAAGATCATGGATGCAGTTCCGGGCCGACGCTCCATCTCCACCTCCCACCAGTTGTACAAGGACCGGGAGCAACTGATCCTCGTCGAATCGTCCGGGGAATCCTTTGATCGCTATTACCTCGACAGTCCCGACAAACACTCAGCACTGCCTTTCCCAATGGACATGGAGGTACTGGACAGAGAAATGCTTGATTCAATACCCGACGATCCGTTGACAGCCTGTCTCGACCTGGATGAAATCCAGTTCCCGCTGACCATCAGACACTGGATGCATGGCGACTATTTCTACCCGCTGGGGATGAACCAGATGAAAAAACTGAGCGATTTCTTTGTGGATAACAAGATCCCGGTCCCGGAGAAAGAACGCACCTGGATCATGGCCTCTGGAAAGAAGATTGTATGGATCATGGGGCACCGGATCGATCACCGGTTCAGGATCACCCGGGAGACCCGCAGGGTGATTATGCTAAGATTTCAACCCGATGTTGCTCCTTAACATCGCGAAAAACGCTGTAAGTTTCTCCTTGTCCCTCGATTTGATCATCTCCTTCAGGGCTTCCATCTGCTCACTGATTCTCTCCACCTGGTTCAGACTGTAAGGACTCAACAGGATTTCAGAAAGCAGGTAGTCATCCTCAGAAAGCAAGCCTTCGGCAATGCTATAATGCTTTTTAAAGGTGGTGCCGGGCGCCTCCTGCTCCTTCATGCAGGCTGCGAACACCATGGAGGAGGAGAAAGGGATGGATAGTGAATAGGCGATGGTTTCATCGTGCTCCTGGAAAGAGTAATCATGGATCTTGATCTTCAGGCTGCTGTAGAACTCCCTGAAGAACTCCTTTCCCTCCTCATCCGATTCACTGATGATGATGGCATTTTCATTGCTCAGGTCCTTGACGTTGCCAAAAGTGGGACCAAACATGGGGTGTGTCGATACATATCGCCTGCCCAGTTTCTTGTAGTAATCAGCCAACCCGCTTTTTACCGAAGTAATATCAGAGATAATGCATTTCTCAGGAAGGTAGGAAACAATCTCTTCAAACAGTGGAAGGGTCTGGTCGAGACTCACTGCATTGATCAGCAGATCGGGGGTAAAATCCATGATCTCCTCGTAATAGAGAAACTTCCTTGAATTGAAGAAGTACTTCAACTTGCTGCGGTCCATGTCAAATACACCCACTTCATAATCAAGGCAGAGCGACTCCACCAGCCATGAGCCCATGTTTCCGGCTCCAATAATTGCAATACGCATGTTGCTTTACTCTGTTTTGTGATTAAATATCCGTTTAGCCTGCTGTGCCTGGAGCACAAAGTCGGCCATCACGATGGCTGCTGCCGCCTCTACGACCACAGGTACCCGAAGGGCTATGCAGGTATCGTGCCTTCCCTCAATGCTGAGCTCCTCCATCCTCCCGGTAAGCATGTTCATGGTACGCTGAGTCTGATGAGTACTGGAGGTGGGTTTCACAGCCACCCTGAAATTTATCTCGTTCCCATTGGAGATGCCCCCGTTGATTCCCCCGGCATGATTGGTCTCCGTGGTTCCTTTGGAATCGATAATGTTATCGTTGTGTTCACTGCCTTTCATTTTGGCCGCCTGGAATCCTGAACCAAACTCAAT
>JAGLPR010000060.1 GCA_023137255.1 Bacteroidales bacterium
AGAGGGATGGCCGAGGAGATTACCCCCGCACGCCTCAGTGATGCCCTGACCAGTGAGTGCCAGGAAATGGCCAGGGCCATTTATAACCTGACCGACTGCTCGGGAATCATCCGTGTGGATTTCATCATCAAAGGCAACCAGCTCTATTTCCTGGAACTAAACTCCATCCCCGGCATGTCGGGCGAGAGTGTCATCCCCAAGCAGGTTGCCAGCATGGGAATGAAGATGGAAGACGTGCTTCAGCAGGTCATTGAGATATCAATTGCCCGCTCATGAGAAAGACGACCCTGGTTAAGGTCACCCTCACAGCATTGTCGCTGTTGAGTGGCTGTTTTTACTCAGACAGTGAGATATACAAGGTGGTTCCGGTGGCAGATGATCCACCGGAAATATCGGTGGTCACCAATCTCGATACCCTTTACAATCCCAGCGTAAACGACAGCCTCGAAGTGATCTATGAGGTATCCATTGAGAATGGAGATCTCTACTTTGTGGATGCGGTGGTGGCAGATCAGACGATCCACTTCTCCGACACCACACACGGCTCTTTCTGGATCTACCCAGACCAGTCCGATGAGACTGAACTGGATACACTTTACATGGATTTCTACCACTCCACCAACAGCAACAGCCTGGCCGATATTGCAGGTTATGAGGCCCTCATCACAAACCTGAAATATGCCATTGACTTCAGTCAGGAGGTGTCGAAATGAGAAATACCGGCAGGTTCATAACAATGATACTTATTCTGGCACTCCTCGCCCCGGGAGCCCTGGCACAGAGAACCGGATTTTCCGCCTCCTTCGGCATGGCGTCGCAGCGCATGGACGATCTGAAGTATCTCCAGCAGTATATCCTTGACACCTATCCGGTGGAGGGGAGGATCACCAGCTCTTTCCCTCCGTTCAGCACCGGCTCGCTTAATATCATTAAGGAATGGTACGATCACATTCACATTGGAGGAGGATACAGTTACTCAACCACAGGGGGAAAATCGAGCTACTCCGATTACTCGGGAAGCATATACACAGAGATGGATGCTACTTCGCACCGCCTGGGAGCATTTCTCTCTTATTCAATACTGGGCGGGGAGCAGCTTGACCTCTCCCTTTACGGCAGGGTGGATGCCAACCTGACCAGTGTGGAGAGTGAATCAGCCATCAATGTACTTGGTATCATTAACAGGGTATATAACAAGTACAGGACGATCAGTCCAAGTGGTTCGGCAGGGCTTGAGCTTATGTATAAATTCAGCGGCTTCTCGGTGGGCATGGTTGCAGGTTACCTGGTGGATCTCCCGGGAAATCTTACAAATACGGACAGTGACAATGACCTGACTGACCCCAACAACAGGGACAGGATCCTGACTGCTGACTGGACAGGATGGCATATTGAAATAAAAACCCTTATCTGGCTGAACTTCTGACAGGTTCAGGCTCCCCTGATCTCTTTGATAAACATTTCCACCTTCTGCTGCAGGGAAAGTGTTCCGGACTCACCAATTGCGCGGATAAATGCGCTGCCTATGATGGCTCCCCGGGCGAACTTACAAGCTGTCAGGAATGTTTCCCTGTTGGATATGCCGAACCCTATCAGACCGGGAACAGGAAGACCCATATCATGGATGCGCCGGAAATATTCTACCTGGTGATCTCCAATGGAATTCCGGGCACCGGTGGTGGAGGAATCAGCCACCAGGTAAAGAAATCCACCGGATAACTCTGCAATCCGTCGGATCCTGTTTTCATCGGTATGGGGTGTAATCAGCAGTGAATTATGAACACCGTAAGCGCTGAACATCTCACGGTAACGGGCATCATATTCAGCAGGCGGAAGATCGGGGATAATCACCCCGTCAATCCCGGTATGGCGACACCTTCCCAGGAATGTATCCATGCCCATCTGCAGGACAGGGTTTAAATATCCCATCAGAACCAGGGGCATATGAATGGCCGGCCGGATCCCTTCCAGTTGTTTGAAAAGCAAATCGAGTTTCATTCCGTTCCGCAAAGCAACCTGGCTGCTATCCTGGATCACTGCACCGTCGGCCAGCGGATCAGAAAAAGGAATTCCGATCTCCACCATATGGGCCCCATGGTTCTGAAGTGCCTCCAACAGTGGTACCGTGTCGCCCAGTTCCGGATAACCTGCAGTAATATAGACAGAGAGTATTTCTCCCTTTGTCTCTTTAAATAAGCGGTCGATCCTGTTCATCATCTGATTAAATTCCAAGTTTATTAATATATGTTTCCATGTCCTTGTCCCCCCTGCCGGAGAGGTTGACTACCACCACATCGTCCGGACCGGGAGTGATCTTTTCAAGTACCGCCAGCGCATGGGCGGTTTCCAGTGCCGGGATGATCCCCTCCTTCCTGCTACACAGCAGGGCAGCCTGAAGAGCTTCCTCATCGGTGGCCGCAAACACGGTGGCCCTGCCCGACTTGGCCAGCCATGCATGAAGGGGACCAACGCCGGGATAGTCGAGTCCGGCCGAAATGGAGTAAGGCTCCTCAATCTGGCCATCATCATCCTGCATCAGCAGGGTCCGGCTGCCATGAATGATCCCGCTGGTTCCAAGCAGCGAGGTGGCCGCTGTCATGCCGCTCTCCACACCCAGACCCGCTGCCTCGGCCGAGATTAACCTGACCCGCTTATCCTCCAGGTAGTGATAATATGCACCTGCAGCATTGCTTCCTCCACCCACACACGCCACCAGGTAGTCGGGGTAGTTTCGGCCTGTTTTCTCCTGCAGCTGGATCCTGATCTCTTCGGAAATTACCGACTGGAACCTGGTAACCATGTCGGGATATGGATGCGGCCCCACCACCGAACCAATGATATAGTGGGTATCGACAGGGTGGTTAATCCAATCCCGGATTGCCTCATTGGTGGCATCCTTCAGCGTTTTGTTGCCGCTGTGAACAGTAACCACCTCTGCACCCAGCATCTTCATCTTTTTCACATTGGGGGCCTGGCGTTCCACATCGAGCTCTCCCATATAAACTATGCAGTGCATGCCGAATAATGCACAAACCGTGGCAGTAGCCACCCCATGTTGTCCCGCCCCGGTCTCGGCAATAATCCGCTGTTTCCCCAGGCGTCGGGCCAGAAGAATCTGGCCAATGGTATTGTTGATCTTGTGGGCACCTGTATGGTTCAGATCTTCTCTTTTCAGGAAGATCCGGGTTCCGAAATGTGCAGACAAGCGCTCTGCCCTGAACAGGGGGGTGGGCCGGCCGGCATAATCCTTCAATAACTGTCTGAATTCCGTTTGAAATTCATCGGACCGGATAATCTCCAGATACCGGTTTTCAAGCTCCCTGATGTTGGAATAGAGCATTTCGGGGATATAGGCTCCACCAAAATCTCCATAAAACCCCTGATCATCCACTTCAAATCCCATAACTCAATATTTTCTGATTTGTACCATAAATTCCTTCAGCATCTTCACATCTTTTAACCCGGGCGAAAGTTCAAACCGGCTGTTCAGATCTACTCCTATCAGTCCGCCGTGATCTAATTCCAGTACAGCCCTATCATCACCGGGACCAATCCCCCCGCCAAGCAGGAACGGAGTAGTTGCAGGGATCTTCTTCAGCAGGTCCCAGTCAAATTTTCTTCCTGTTCCACCGTACCCCTGACCGGGGGTATCAAAAAGGAAATAACGCACCTGCTCCCTGTACTCCTCCAGGCGGGCCACATCCGGGTCCGCACCGAGCGCCTTTACCACCGGGATTCCCGCCTTCAAGAGTGTGCTGCAATAAGCCGGAGACTCTCCTCCGTGCAACTGTACCATATGAAGCCGGTTCGACTCATAAGCCTTTTTTACAAATGCAATTGTTTCGTTCACAAACACCCCCACTTTCCGGATTCCCGGACCGGGGATATGAAAAAGGGCAGGATCGGGGGTCGCTCCTACGAACCGCTTTGAACCGGGATAGAAAATATAACCCACAAAATCGGGCTCCAGGGCACAGACCTGCTCCAGGTTCCCGGGATACAACATCCCACATACTTTGATCTTCATAACTTCTTCATTAGTAAGCTGCAAGCCGCACCAGGATCCTTCTCTCTCATGAACGCTTCTCCCATAAGAAACAGCTGATACCCTGCCTCTGAAAGCCTCCCGATCTCCTCTGGGGTACTGAGTCCGCTTTCCGACACCGGCACCACTCCTCCGGGCATCCGACCGATCAGCTCTAAACTCCTGACCGTATCCACTTTAAAGGTTTTCAGATCCCTGTTGTTTACACCTACATATTTGATGGACGGGTGATGCTTCTCCAGGTCTCCGGCATCATGGACCTCAAACAGTACACTGAGTCCGAGCGAGGCAGCCTCCAGAGCCAGCTCTTCTACCTCGTGACCCTCCAGGATGGCAGCAATGAGCAGCACCATGTCGGCTCCGTATGCACTGGCTTCGTGTAGCTGGTAGGGATCGATAATAAAATCCTTTCTCAACAGGACCAGCCCGGGGAAAGACTCCCTGACTTGCTTTAGGTCCCTGAGGGATCCACCAAAGAAGTTGCGATCCGTAAGAATGCTCATGGCTGAAACTCCCGCAGCTTCATATGCCCCGGCCACAGCCACCGGATCGGCTTCCATGTGGATGGCCCCCCTGGAGGGTGACCTGCGTTTAAATTCAGCAATGATTGCAGGTTTTCCCGTCTCCTGCGAAAGCGAAATCACATTGGTCCTTCTCCTGTAAAACGAAGATGAATTCAGACTGGAAAGGGGACGCTTCTGCTTTCTTTCCAGCACCTCCACCCTTTTATGTTCCACTATGGTATCCAGAATATTCATGCTATTTGCTTTTCACCAGTTTTTTAAAGGTAGCCAGGGCTGATCCCGATTCGAGCGACTCTCTGGCGCGGTCGAGGCAGGTCTCCAGCCCCTTTGATTCATCCATGCAATAAAGTGCCAGGGCAGCATTGGCCACCACCACATCGTTTTGTGCTACGCTCCCTCTCCCCTCCAGGATATTCAGAAAAACTGTGGCTGCCTCCTCCACGGTCGATCCACCATATAACTCGGAGGGAGCAACCCGGGAGAGGTCCAGCTCTTCCGGGCTGAGCGTCCGTTCTGTCTGCCGCGTCAGAGCCCTGAAACTCCCGGTAAGAGAGATTTCATCATAACCATCCAGTGAATGAATAATACAGAATTGTTTGTCAGATTCCTGGTAGAGGTAGTGATAGAGTCTGGCCACATCGAGACTGAAAACTCCCACCATCTGGTTTTTCGGAGAGGAGGGATTCACCATGGGGCCCAGCATATTAAAAAAGGTCTTGATCCTCAAACTTCTGCGCACCGGGGCCACATTCTTCATGGCTGGATTGAAAAGCGGGGCATGAAGGAAACAGATGTTATATTGGTCTATTTCCCGCCTCAGACGATCGGCGTCATTAGTAAAGGAGTACCCGAAGTACTCCAGCACATTGGACGATCCACATGCCGATGAGACACTGTAATTGCCGTGTTTGGCTACTTTCTCGCCAGCTCCTGCCACCACGAAAGAGGTGAGTGTAGAGATATTGAATGTATTCTTCTCATCCCCTCCTGTTCCACACACATCGATGGTATTGAACTCCGACAGGTCCACCGGGCTGCACAGTTCGAGAAGCGCATCGCGAAAGCCTGTAAGCTCCTCCACGGTAATGCTCCGCATGAGGTAGACTGAGATGAATGCAGCAATTTCCGAATCGTTGTACTTTCCCTCAGCCATGTTCCGAAGAATTTGTTTGGCATCACCCTTCCCCAGGGTCCTGTGGTCAAACAGGTATTGTAAAGTCTCTTTCATAAGGAATTATTTATCCAATTCAATATCATCCTCCCCCCATATTCGGTCAGGACCGATTCGGGATGAAACTGCACCCCCCTCACGTCGTGCCGGTGATGACGGATCGCCATGATATAACCCTCATCGTTCTCCACTGTAATTTCCAGCTCGCCGGGCAGGGTATCATGCTCCACCACCCAGGAGTGATACCGGCCCGCATCAAATTCAAGAGGCACCCCGTCAAAAAGATAATCTCCCGGTACCACCTGCTTCATCTGGCCGGTGACCCCGTGATAGACGGTAGAAAGATTCGTGATTGAACCACCGTATGCCTCGGCTATGGCCTGGTGGCCCAGGCACACTCCCAGGATGCTTTTGGTGGGTCCGTATTCTCTGATCAGGTCCAGTGTGATGCCCGCCTCTATCGGGATTCCTGGTCCCGGACTGATCAAAATCTTATCGTAGGTGCCGACCTCTTTCAGCGATACCTGGTCGTTTCGCCTTACATCCACAGGGGCTTTCAATACCCGCTCGATGTATTGTACCAGGTTATAGGTGAAAGAATCATAATTATCAATTACAATTATCTTCATCTTCGGTTCAGTTTGTTCTGTTCATACTCCGCGCCAAAGCGATGGCCGATTTCAGCGCCGCCAGCTTGTTATTCACCTCCTGCAGTTCACCCTCTTCTGTGGATTCAGATACAATCCCCGCTCCGGCCTGATAGTAAAGTGTGTGGTCACAGGAGAGAAAAGAACGGATCATGATGGCGTGGTTGATATCCCCGTTAAACCTTATAAAACCAATGGTTCCACCGTAATAGCCCCGTCTTTTTCCCTCATACTTATCAATAAGCTCCATCGCCTTGTATTTGGGTGCGCCGGAGAGAGTCCCTGCCGGGAAGGACTCGGCCAGGATCCGGATGGTATTGGTATCCCGGGGCAATACACCCGACACTTTTGAAACCATATGGATCACATGAGAGTAGAACTGGATCTCGCGGTAGTCTTCCACGGTCACTTTTTCAGTGGTTCTGCTCAGGTCGTTTCTGGCCAGGTCGACCAGCATGACATGTTCGGAGTTCTCCTTTTCGTCTTCAGTCAACTTTTTTGCCAGTTCCTGATCCTCCCGGTCATTGCCAGTACGTCTGAAGGTGCCGGCTATGGGATTGATGTACGCCTTCCCACCCTTGACCTCAATTTGAGCCTCGGGTGAAGATCCGAACAACTTATAGCTTCCGTAATCGAAATAGAAAAGATAGGGAGAAGGGTTGATGGAGCGGAGGGCCCGGTATACATTAAACTCATCTCCTGTAAATTCCTGGTAAAACTGTCTGGAAAGCACCACCTGGAATACATCTCCCCTGTAACAATGCTCCTTGCCCCTGGTCACCATGGCCCGGTAATCGTCATCAGAAAGATTTGAAGACTCTTCTCCTGAGGTTTCAAAATTGTAAGTGGCAATGTTCCGGTTATGAAGCAGTGAGGTCACACTGTCGATTTCACTCTCTCCTCCATTGACAATATTCTCAAACAGCAACAGTTCATTGGTCAGGTGGTTTACGGCCAGTACAAACCGGAAGAAATTATACCTGATCTCAGGAATATCTTCCTTTTCGGGAATGGATGAATGGAAACGGATATCCTCAAAATACTGAACAGCGTCAAAAGTGGAGTATCCGAAAATCCCGTCCACCAGCATCCCTTCACCTTGGTTGCTGACTTCGAAAGCGTCTTTAAAACGATCCAGTTGCTCAACCACACCCAAAGCTGGAGTCACCCGCTCCACCACCGGGGCCTGTCCCGGAAGGGAAATCTGCACCTCATGGTGATGCACCAGGAACTCCGCAATGGGATCCATGCAAATAAATGAATAGGAGTTCTCCTTGCTGTGATAATCAGAGCTCTCAAGCAAAAGGGCGTTGGGATAGATGTCCCTAACTTTTAAATAGATACTCACCGGAGTGATGATATCGGCCAGAATCTTTCTCTGTTCTATTCTTACGGGTACTTTTTTCAT
>JAGLPR010000061.1 GCA_023137255.1 Bacteroidales bacterium
TTCCTATGCTCCGGTCTGTCGGAAAAAGGAGTGCCACCACCAGTTTGTGCGAATCAATGTCATCATTGTCTCAATTAGAATGTCAAATTAAAGCAAAGTTTTCTATTAATCCAAATTTCACTATTTTCGCCACATACAACCATCCCCTATGGCCCGGAAATACATCAGGAATATTGGTCTCTTCTTTGCTGTCTGGATGATAGTAATGGTCATATATGCCATAGGTGAAAAGGTTACCAGCTTCGATTATCTATGGAAATTTTTCCTGCTTCCCGCCCTTTTTCTCGGTTTCATTGCCGCCCTGGCCACTTTCCTTGAACAGCAGGTCCGTGTCAGAAACGGCATCAACTGGATCTTCCTGCTGGCGGCTGTGGCTGTGGACCAGGGAATCAAAGCCTACCTCTTTTCCACAGAGTGGGAATCGCTCTCCTTGACACTGATCGAACCGGTATTTTATATCGAACCCACACACAATACACGAGGATCCTACCTCTGGGTTCTGCTAAAAATTGAGCAGGTCCCCCATCTTCTGAATATCATTCTTTTCAGCATAATAGGCGTCGCATTTATTGAAATGTGGAGGTTTTATGTGAGAAGAAAAAGGAACAGTTTCTGGATCAACGGTTTTATTCACCTCTTCCTGGCGGGCCTGCTGGCCAACCTGATCGACAATGCCTTCTGGGGCGGATCGCTTGACTACGTGACCATCAAACCCCTCTACACCTTTGACCTGAAGGACCTGTACATTACCCTTTGCGAGTTGTTCCTTATCACCGAGTTGATGGACAACCGGCTACTCAGACGGACGTTCAATATGCCCAGAGAGGAGAGCAAAAAACTGAACCGTGATTTTATACGGTTTGTCAAACGGGATCTCAGAATCGGAAAAAGTAAAGAGGAGTAATCCGGGCAGATTCCACCTCCGTTTTACAGGGCCACCTGGATGGGATATTGTTCAAAGATCCTCTCCACCACTTCGGGCAATCCGGTCGCACGCTTCTGCGGATCATATTCCAGCTCACCCACCGCGGCACAGTGCCAGACGTGCTTCCGGGTCTGATTATCATACAGATCCACAGCAATGGCACGCTCCATGTAGTTATACATGCCAGGATAACCGTAATAACCTTCTTTAGCTTCCCGGTGATATACAGTGATCTGCACAGACACATCCCCGTCCTTCTCAGAGAACTTCAGTCCCCTGTTTTCTATCTCCCTTGCAAATGCCACCCTGATTCGCTCCAACTCCATTCCGGAGATCGTACGCTGATTGCCCTCTGTGAATTCCATGAAATCATAGGAAGAGTACTGATCAAATCTGCCTGCATCGTCAATATCTGAATAGATCCGCACGGAAGATCCGCATCCTGAAAGAATCACCATTGAAAGAATCCACAACGAAATGTTTATTCGAGTCATAACAATGCCCTTAAGTTCGATACAATAAACACAAATATTGTGCCACTGAGGACCGGTCGATCAGATATTAAAATCTGTTCCGGTCAGTGACTCCGAAACCCTCCAGAGTTCTCCCGCCACCTTATCTGAAACCCGCTTCCCACTCGGTTGGTCCACCGTGGGCCGGCCCCGCATACGCAGGAATCCCTCCGGACCATAATATGCTCCCTGGGTCACACCGTCTGCGGTGGCTGCATACAGAGCTGGCAGGGCACCCAAAGCGGCAGGTTGGGCCACAAGCCTGTTAACCAGGCTGAATGAAGCTGCCCCGATCCTGGATCCCCTCATTTTTGCTCCTTTGGTCTGCAGGTCAGTATTGGCATAGCCTGGATGTGCAGCAAGCGCTGTGACCTCTGATCCCGATCCGTTGATCCTGCCTGCCAGCGCATGGATAAACAACAGATTGGCAAGTTTGCTCATTCCATAGGCGCCCCATTTACTGTACTTCCTGTTCCAGTGTATATCTTCAAAACGGATCCGGCCAAAATAATGTGCCAGGCTGCTCACCTGGACAATCCTCGATCCCGGGGTTTTTGAGAGAAGGGGCCAGAGCCGTGCCGAAAGTGCAAAGTGGCCCAGGTGGTTCACCCCGAACTGCATCTCAAAGCCCTCCTCGGTCCTGCCATAGGGAATGGCCATTAAACCGGCATTGTTTATCAGAAGATCGAGCCGGTCACTGGCTGCATTGAACTTATCTGCAAATGCCCCTGCCGATTTCAGACTGGCCAGGTCGAGGTGCCACACCTCAGGTTTCACTGCCGGGTTCAGAGCCAGAATACGCTGCCTGGCCACCTCCCCCTTCTCAATGTTCCTGCAGGCCATGACCACCTTTGCCCCCTTTAAGGCAAGTGCCCGGGTAGTATGATAACCCAATCCGCTGTTGGCACCGGTAACCACCGCGATCCTTCCCTCCTGCCGGGGTATATCGTCGATCGACCAAAGTTTCTTCATAATAAATGTCATTTCGCATAGGGTAAAATGCACCCTTATGCATCTCAATTATAAAGCGGGTCGAATATAACACTAAAAACAAGATAAAAATGAAAACTTTAAAGACAAAAAGAGGGATGTGGCTCCTGGCAGTATTGCTTTTTGCAGGAGCATCACTCTTCGCAGCCCCGGTGAGTGACGAAGAGGTAATCGATACCACCAATTTCAAAGCGTACTACGGAACAGTAACCAACGCCGAATCCGGAAAAGCCCTGCCGTTTGCAACCATTGAGGCATTGGGCAGTAACATAGCCACGGTGACCAATATCGATGGAGATTTCACCATCAAGGTTTCAAAGGATATCACCATTTCGGGATTTAAAATATCCTACCTGGGTTATAAGAACAAGAACGTGGCTCTATCGGATTTTCAGGGAGATCGTACCGTAAATATTGAATTGGCGCCCAGCTCCATACATCTGAAGGAGGTGACCATTCGTCCCCAGGATGCCATGGAACTGATCATGGATGTGCTGACCAACATCAGGGAGAATTACAGTGAAGAACCTATGATGATGCGTGGTTTCTACCGCGAGACCATACAGAGGGGCCGGAATTATGTTTCCATCTCCGAAGCGGTAATCGACATTTATAAAGGGGGCTATACCAATCAGTACCAGGTGGATCAGGTCAAACTTTTCAAAGGTCGAAAAAGCGCCGATGTGGAAAAGATGGATACTGTCCTGTTCAAAGTTCAGGGTGGACCCAATACCACCATGTTGATGGATGTGGTAAAAAATCCATATATCCTGCTCTCCGAAGAGTATTCAGAAATCTATGAGTTTCGCCTGAGTGATGTGATTGCCATTGACGACAGGCTTCACTATGTGGTCACCTTCAGCCAGAGAGTTTATGTGGATGATCCCTTTTATAAGGGAAGGCTCTATATAGATATGGATAAACTTGCCATTACTGAAGCCGAATTTGAACTAAATGTGGACAATAAGGAGGAGGCCGCCAGGATGTTTATCCGGCGGAAACCAATGAGTATGAGCATTATACCGGAAAGAGCAGTCTACCGTGCCAAATACACCATAGAAGAAAACAAGTGGTATTTCAGCTACGCTCGTGCAGAGGTGAAATTCAAGGTGAACTGGAAAAAGAAACTCTTTAACACCACCTATTCGACCATGTCTGAACTGGCCGTCACCGACCGCACCTATGAAGGAATCGAGAAGTTTGCAGGCAAGGAGCGCTTCAGGAGCAATGATGTGATGAATGAGAAGGTATATATTTTCTTTGACCAGGGATTCTGGGAGGGGTACAACGTAATCGAGCCCGACCAGTCCATCGAAAGTGCAATTAAAAGACTAAACAAGAAATACCTGAGGAGGAACGGCTAAAGCTGTTCAGCATCTGTCTATATAACTCAAAGCGCTGTCTGTAAGAATTGTGTAACTTTACCATCCCTGTACAGAGCACATGCAGACAGTGCTTTTTAGATTAAAAAATGAACCTGAAAGAACAGCAGCAACTCAAAAGAATCCAAAAAGGAGACATTGCTTCTTTTGAGACTCTTTTTAACCGGTTCTATCCGGGCTTATGCAGTTATGCCAAAAGCCTGGTGGGAATGAAGGAGGTTGCCGAAGAGGTGGTACAGGATGTGTTCTATAATATCTGGAAAAACAGGGAATCGATTCGGATCAGGTACAGTGTGCAGAGCTATCTCTACCGATCGGCCTACAACCATTCGATGATGCACCTGCGGAAAATGCGCCGGGAACATTTCATGGAAGATATATCGAGGCCGGAGCCCCATCTGGATGCTCCCGATCCTTCTCAGCTCGTTCAGCTGGATGAAGTATCGGAGCTTATCGCTCAAACCCTGGCTTATCTGCCGGAAAGGACCAGGGAGATATTCAGGATGAATCGACAGGAGGGATTGAAGTACAGGGAAATTGCGGAAAAGCTTTCCATTTCCGAGAAAACCGTGGAAGCAAATATGGGCAAAGCACTAAAAGCATTGCGTAACAGCATGGAAAAATATGAGCAAGAATAGAGACATAGAGATGGCCAGGTACCTGGCCGGGGAGATGAGCATGAATGAAGAGATTGCTTTCCTGAACAGATCGGGGAGCAGTCGCAAACAACGATCTGAATTAAGAGACATGGAGAAGCACTGGAAATATTTTGATCAAAACCCTTCTGCCAAAAGCTGGAAAACAGGCAAGGCATGGAACCAGCTGCATCAAAGGCTGGAGTCGGAAGGTCTCCTGGAGGAGCGACTTGATGAACCGGTCACCGGGAGCAGAGTGGCCCTTCTCAGGATTGCCGCCACGGTTCTCCTGGTATTGGCTGTTGGAATCCCTTCAATCTATTTTGGAGTGATCCGCGACAGCGGCAGCAGCATGCAACGGAGCCACCAGGCTGAGGAGGGTGTTTCCATTGTGAATTTGCCGGATGGCAGCAGGGTGTACCTGAACCAAGGATCTGAAATCACCTATCAGAAGGCATTTAACCAGCACAGAGCCATAGAGCTTAGCGGCGAAGCATTCTTCGAAGTAATGTCAGACCCTGTGAATCCTTTTACAGTTCATTCGGGCAATGTAAGGATATCGGTGGTGGGCACCTCATTCAATGTAAAACAACTGGAAAATACCCCGGAAGTAGAAGTATATGTTAAAACCGGAAAGGTGAGAATGTCCCTGGAAGAATCGGACCAGTATGTTACGCTTGAACCGGAAGAGTTCGGGTTTACAGAAAATAGCAAATTATCCAGTTCGGTGCTGGAAGTTCCAAACTATATTTCCTGGAAAACCTTAGATTTTAAATTTGTAGATTCAAAACTGATGGATGTCCTGCAGGAGCTTGAAGAATCGTACCATGTGGAAATTAAATCCGGCGAAATTGATCTCTCCCAAATGAGAATCACCACCTCCTACAGCGGACAATCCATTGATGCCATACTGGAGACCATCGGTACAGCGTTTGGCATGACTGTCAGTCACGAAAACGATGGGTATATTTTGACAAAATAGAGCGCACACATGGGAAATTGCAAAAGAGGAAATTTATCCGGCCCTAGCCGCCCGATAGTTCTCCTTTTGTCTATACTCATGATTTCAACATTACTGGTCCGGGGACAGGCTTACCTGCCTGAAGTGAGGGTGTCGGTCTCCTCAAAGAGCCGAACCATAAACCAGGTTCTGGAGGAGATTACTCTGCAAACCGGCTACCACTTCACCTATGATGCTGCCATTATTGAGGGCCGTCAGAAGATCAGCTTCAGGGTTACTGAATTGACGCTGGAAGAGACCCTGGACTCCCTGCTGCAGGATACCCGGGTGGACTACAGGGTCATCGACAGGAACATTGTAATATTCAGGAAAAACCATGTCAGGCCTACTCCCATCAGCCAAACCATTGACAGGGCCTTCCTCAGAGGACGTGTGCTGGATAAACGTACGGGAAAACCCCTCCCCTATGCCACCATCGCACTGCTTGAAACCAGTCTGGGGTCGATCACCAACCAGGAGGGAGAGTTCTCATTCAAGATCCCGGTGAACCTGTCAGATCCCATGCTGGTAATTTCATATATGGGTTACAGGAAACGGGTATTGCCGGTCAATTACCCCCTGGAAAATGGGCTGGAGGTGCGCCTCGAAAAGGAGACGATCCCCCTGCAGGAGGTAATCATCAGGTTTGCCGATCCGGTCAAACTGCTGAACGAAGCGATCCGGCGAATCCCTGAAAACTATCTGGAGACCCACTCCACCATGACCGCATATTACAGGGAATCGGTGAAGCGAAACGACCATTGCATGGTCTATTCCGAAGCCGTTCTGGATGTAGCCAAGGCTCCCTACACCGTAAGCTCAGTCAACGACCAGGTGAGCATCCGCAAGAGAAGGAAGATCACAGATGTAACTGCTGAAGATACTGTCCTTTTTAAGCTACGGTCCGGTATTTCCACCTCACTCAGCCTGGATGTAATTAAAAACCGGCCCGATTTTCTGAAAGATGACTTTCTCGACAGATACGACCTTGAATTTACCGACATGATGGCCTACGGTGACCGGCTGGTTTATGTCATCAGCTTCCAGCAAAAAGAGATGATCTCCGAACTGTTGTTCAAGGGACAACTCTTCCTCGACCAGGAAAGCCTGGCTCTCCTGTCCGTCGATTTTGAATTTAATCCCGATCTGATCCATAAAGAGCCGGGGCTCTTCCTGGTGAGCAGGTCACCCAGCATCCGCATTCGTCCGGTGATGGCCAGGTACCATGTGGACTACAGGTCGGTAAACAACCTGTACTATGTGAGCCAGGTGCGGGGCGAGGTCGAGATGAAAGTCAGAAAAAGAAGGAAATGGATCAGTTCCCGTTACCGGATCTCCATTGAAATGGCCATCACAGACCTGATCCCCGACCAGCGACTCAGAATCAGTCAGGCCGATCGTGTGAGCCGCAACATTGTGCTGGCCGATGAACCATTTCAGTTTGACCCGGAATTCTGGGGAGTGCACAATGTCATCGAGCCGGAAGCCTCCCTGATGGAATCGATCCAAAAGCTGGAACACAACCACCAGGAGATTATCGAGTAATTGTTTATCTTGAATTTCAAAATAGCTTACCGATCATGGATAGAGATCCCAATAACAGGATAGAGGAGCTGGCCCGTGAGAAGCTTGAAGGGAAAAGCTATTCAAGGATCCGGGAAGAACTCAGGGCCTCAGGAATGGTTGCTGAGGAGGTCAGCCGGCTGATCAGGCAGGTGGACGAAAGGGTACTAAGCGAAACGGTTGAACAGGGAGAAAGGCACCGGGCCCAGCAATGGTACCAGGCAGGATTAATCCTTGCTGTGGCTGGTTTGATACTCTCCATTGGATACCATGCTGAGATGATACTTACCAACCTTCCTTCACTGGCTGTCTACTCACCCTTCATTGCAGGGATTCTGCTGATGTTTTACGGGAGAATGGTGCAGAGAAAGCGACCCGATCCATCCCCGAAGGGTCCGGGGCCCATCAGGAAGAAACGACCCTATAAATAATTCGTGCAATCTTTCTACCTTCGCATAAAATTGGACCATGGTAGAGGAGATAGTAAAGAAGCACTTTCCGTTTTTTGAATCGGGACTCAGATCAGCCATAAGCGAGGCAGGTACCTTCAGAGAATTTGAAGCGGGCCAGGAACTGATCCGGGAGGACCAGTATATCAAATCCTTTCCCATAGTGCTCTCCGGAATGATTAGAGTCTGCCGGACCGATGATACCGGCAATGAACTGCTCCTTTACTACCTGAGGCCCGGTGAGGTATGTACCGTATCACTTATTTGTTGCATGGACCGAACCCGAAGCAGGGTAAAGGCCGTCACAGAAGTGGAGACCACCACCATTGTCGTACCGGTTGAACTGCTCGACAACTGGATGACCAAGTACCAAACCTGGAAAGAGTATGTTATGCGATCCATGCAGATGCGTTTCGATGAACTGCTCAATGCGCTGGACAGCATTGCTTTTCTGAAAATGGATGAACGGTTGGAAAAGTTCTTTACTGACAGGTACAGTTCAACCGGCTCCATGATCTTCGAAGGATCGCACCACGATGTGGCCATGGCCATGAACAGCTCCAGGGAGGTTATCTCCAGGTTGTTGAAACAGATGGAGAAGAAAGGTCTGATCAAGCTCTCCCGGGGACGGATCGATTATTCGCCCCTCTGTGACAAAAGTTACTGAAAAATTTTCTCAGAGATTGTTTCTTTGTTCCCTCAGAACAAACAAAAGTAACAATGAAAATAACTCCCGTACACTCTTTTGATGAACTTGAAAGAGGAATCTCTCAAACTGATAAGTCATTTCTGCTTCTCTATAAAAGCGGTACAGAACAGAGCGAGTGTGCCCTGGAGCGCTTAAGCAATATTACCGGAGCAGATTCCCGTGTTTATACCGCCGATGTGAATGAGGTCAGGGACATTCATGGTCGTCTGGAAGTAACAAGCGCTCCAAGCCTGGTGATTTTCGACGGCGGCAGGGTGGTCAACATCATGAAGGGGTGCCAGACCGAATCAGCTTATGATTCAGTTCTTGCAGGCAGACTTCCAGGTGCGCTTGCTCAGGCCGGTGACCAGAAAGTGAAGCAGGTGACCGTATACACCACCCCTACCTGTACCTGGTGCACCACCATCAAAACCTATCTGGACCAGAAGCAGGTCAGGTACCGGGAGATCAATGTAGCCTCTGATACCTCTGCCGCTGAGGCCATGGTCAGGAAAAGCGGACAGCAAGGGGTTCCGCAAACAGAGATAAACGGACAGATGATTGTGGGATTTGATAAGAACCGGATCAATCAGCTGCTTGATATAAAATAAGTTCGACGCTTATAATAAACCTAAATTAAATTAAAGATGAAAGAGTTACAGCCAATCAATCAACATGTGCTTCTGGAAGTAGAAGCTACCGAAGAGAAGACCGCTTCCGGGATCATCATTCCCGATACCGTAAAAGAGAAACCCCAGCTTGCCAAGGTTCTGGCTATCAGTGGTATTGAAGATCCCGAGATTTCAGTAGGCGATGTGGTTTTTTACAAGAATTTTTCAGGCACTGAACTGGAAATCGACGGTAAAGAGTACCTGATGATGCCTTATGCGGATATTCTCGGAAGGATTGTTGAAACAGACAAGATCTAGTATCCGGCCTGGCCGGCTGTAGGCAATTTCACCATTATCAAAATCTTTAG
>JAGLPR010000062.1 GCA_023137255.1 Bacteroidales bacterium
TTTCTGCCGAAGGGCTGCTACTCGACATGGCAGCCCTTCTTTTTTATACCCCCGATTAGTGATATATTGCACCCATCTTTAAATCCTAAAATCCAAGCCGTGAAAAAACTAATGACATTTGCAGCACTTGTCGCAGTCATGCTGACTGCCTGCAACACACAAACGAGTGAAACTATGAATCCTTTTTTCAATGAATACGACACTCCTTTTGGAGTACCTCCCTTTGATATTATAGAGAATAAGCACTTCGTTCCCGCAGCCAAAGCCGGATTCAGTGAACAACTGGCCGAGATTAAAGCCATTGTTGATAATGATGAGACGCCCACATTTGAAAACACCATAGAGGCTTATGTTCTGAGTGGTGAATTACGAAGAAAGGTGAATGGAGTATTCCCCAAATTGCTTTCTGCTGAAACCAGTGATGAGATCGATTCCATAGCCCGAATCCTGGTTCCAATGAATGCTGCACACAACAGCAGTATCATGTTGAATCCCGGTCTGTTCAACAGAGTTAAATCTGTATTCGACAATCAGGAATCCATGGATCTGAATCCCGAACAGTCAGTGGTTCTGGAGAAAATTTACAAGCGTTTTATCAGGGGAGGAGCCAATCTGGACGATCAGGAGAAGCTCAGGATAAGTGAAATTGATGAAAAACTATCCACACTGACCCTTGAGTTTGGAAACAACAACCTGGCCGAGACCAATAACTACCAGATGATCCTGGAAAGTGAAGGGGACCTTGCCGGACTGCCCGAATCGGTCCGATCTGCTGCTGCGGATGCTGCTTCAGCAGCTGGCCTGGAGGGGAAATGGGTATTTACCCTTCACAAACCCAGCTGGATCCCTTTCCTGCAATATTCCGAAAACCGTGAACTCCGCGAAAAAATATACAAAGCTATGTATATGAGGAGTAACCAGGGAAACGAATTTGATAACAACAAGATGATCCTGGAGATCCTGGAACTCCGTCTCGAAAGAGCCAGGTTACTGGGCTATGAAACCCACGCTGACTTTGTTCTTGAAGAGCGCATGGCCAAAGAGCCAAGCAATGTGTACGAGTTGCTGATGAAGATTTGGGAACCTGCGCTGGATAAAGCCAAAGTGGAGGCCGCCATGATGCAGGAAATGATCGACCAAGAAGGCGGTGACTTTCAACTTGCTACCTGGGATTGGTGGTATTACGCTGAGAAGATAAGGCAGGAAAAATACGAACTGGACGAGGAAGAAGTCAGGGCCTATTTCAGCCTGGAAACAGTAATCGATGGACTCTTCGATGTGGTAAACAAGCTCTATGGGCTCACCTTTGAACCACGAAACGACCTGCCGGTCTATCACGAGGAAGTTATGCCCTACGAGGTGAAGGAAGCAGACAGTTCGCACCTGGGCATTCTTTATATGGACTTTCACCCGAGACCGGGTAAACGAAGCGGTGCCTGGAGCACCGGCATCAGGACAGCACATGTGAAAGACGGGGAACTGATCACGCCTGTCAACATGATAGTGATGAACTTCACCAGGCCCACAGGCGATAAACCCGCACTGCTAAGCTTTGATGAGACCCTTACCTTCTTTCATGAATTCGGGCACGCTCTCCATGGATTGTTCAAGCAAAGCCATTACCTGGGTACATATGTGGCTACCGATTTTGTGGAGCTTCCTTCACAGATTATGGAAAACTGGGCGGCCCATCCGGAGGTACTAAAGACCTATGCAAAGCACTATCTTACCGGAGATCCAATCCCCGATGAACTGATAGCCAAGCTGGATGCAGCCAGTAAATTCAACCAGGGATTTGTGACGGTAGAGTATACCGCTGCGTCTATCCTGGATATGGACTACCATAGCCTGAAGGATGCTTCAGATCTTGAGCCCAATGCCTTTGAGCAAGCTTCTATGGAAAAGATCGGACTCATCAGTGAAATCATCCCACGTTATAAGTCCAATTATTTCCAACATATCTTTTCCGGAGGTTATTCTTCAGGCTATTACAGCTACATGTGGTCCGAAGTATTAGACAAAGATGCTTTCAATGCATTTCTTGAGACCAGCCTTTTTGACCAGGCAACTGCCACCTCCTTCAGGAAAAACATCCTGGAAAAGGGTGGTTCTTTAGAGGAGATGGAAATGTATGTGAACTTCAGGGGCAAGGAGCCCACCATTGAACCTCTATTAGAGGGCAGGGGATTGAATTAAACTAAAGAGAATTATCTTACACCATGAGGGATCCGGGGACAATCAGACTCCCCGGCCCTTTAATATGGTAATGGCAGTATAAAAAAGGATTTTCAAATCCACAAACAGGGACATGTTCTCAATATAAAGAATGTCGTACCTGAGTCTGTTAATCATCTCCTGCACATTCACGGCATATCCGTATTTAACCTGGCCCCACGAAGTTATCCCCGGCTTTACTTTGTGAAGGTGGGTGTAATGAGGAGCCTCTCTGATGATTTTTTCAATAAAATACTCCCTTTCGGGCCGGGGGCCCACCAGGGACATATCCCCTCTTAACACATTTATGAAATTCGGAATCTCGTCCAGCCGGTGTCTCCGCATCATCTGTCCAAACCGTGTCACTCTTGGGTCATGTTTTGAAGAGAGTTCCGGTCCGTTCTCCTCCGCATTGTGATACATGGAACGGAACTTGAATATCCTGAACTTCCTTCCGTATCGTCCCACCCTGCTCTGGGTATATAACACCGGACCGTGTGAGGAGAGTTTAACGCCTATACTGAGGATAAAGATCAGTGGAAAAAGAATGATTAACGAGAATACGGAGAGCACCATATCCATTATTTGCTTTAGGTTCTGCTGCCATGCCGGCATCAGTTCATGACTCACCTCCAGCAACAGGGTGCCGAAAATGGTGGTGCTTTTCACTTTTCCGGTAAGTATATCGGTCATGCTCGGAATGGCACTCACTCCCACATCCATTAATGAAAGCTTGTTGACCACATCCCCGATCAGTCCATGCTCTGAAGGGTCCAGGGCTATAATCACCTCCTCCACCTGATTCTCCAGCAGGATGGCTTTCATATTCTCGTGGCTGCCCAGGTGTACCATGTGATCCTGCAACTGGTAGTGCTCCTTCTGGTTCACATTGATAAATCCCAGGATCTCATGTCCGCTCGATTTCTTCTGGCTCTGGATCTCCTTAAACATATCCACTGCATTTTCATTGCTTCCTATAAAAACCGTCTTAAATGAGATTTTCCGTTGGTGAACCCTTGAAACCGTCTGGCTGGTCAGTACCATCCTGGGGATCAGGGTAAGGGTGAAATGCAGTAGGAAAAGCGCAAAAAACATGCTGTAATAGTTGGTATAATCCACGATGAAATCATCCAGGATCAACACAAAGAAAATCACAATCACACCCAGCAGTGAGCTCATCAGGGTGCGAATAAAATCATCCAGCCTGGAGCGGTGATATATGCTATTATAAAACCCGGTGAAATAGTAAAACATGATCCAGGCAAATGGCAAACCTGTGACTCCGGCCCAGAATTGAACATCCAGGGTGACGGGTACATCCACACCAAATACCTGTGGTTCAATCTGAATCTTCCTGAAAAGATAAAAAAGAATCCAGGCTGCTGATGCAGCAAGGAAGTCAAACAGGATGTACAGTACTCTTTGTTTCTTGTGGTTCTTCATTCAATTGGTCGACCTCTATAGTTTATAACACCATTTGCCACAAAAAAATTGCATGAGCTGTCCAGAACCCCCCCCTTTTTTTTAAGAATATAAATTATATTTACCACTTCAAATGAGACAGACAGACGGCTACAGGCACAAAGGGCTAAGAAAAAAGCTGGTAGACTCCATCAGGGACAAGGGAATCGATAGTGAAGAGGTCCTTGAAGCCATCGGGCGCGTTCCCCGTCACCTCTTTATGGACAGCAGTTTTATCAACTTCTCGTATACAGATAAAGCTTTCCCCATTGCTGCCGGACAAACCATCTCACAACCCTACACCGTTGCCTTTCAAACCGAACTGCTGGAGATAAAGAAGCATCTCAAGGTACTTGAGGTGGGTACCGGTTCGGGATACCAGACAGCCGTTCTGCTGGAACTGGGTGCCAGGGTCTATACCATTGAACGTCAAAGACAGCTCTTTCTTGACGCACAGAAAACGCTGGGACCTTTGAACTATAAACCGGTCTTTTTTTACGGGGACGGATACGAGGGATTGCCATCCTATATGCCATTCGACCGGATCCTGGTCACAGCTGCAGCCTCTGAAATTCCGCAAAGCCTGCTGAATCAGCTTGCCATTGGTGGAATCCTGGTGATTCCGGAAGGAGGTAAAAGAGGGCAAAAAATGATCCGTGTGATCAGGGAAGCTGAAGATCAGTTCCAGCGTACCGAACATGGCTATTTCTCATTTGTTCCCTTGCTAAGGGGTAAAAACCAATGATATGATTACAGTAGAGTCGCTTGTCTTCAACTCGTTCCAGGTCAACACCTACCTGGTAAAGGATGAAGAAGGAAATTGCCTGGTGGTTGATCCTGCATTCTATTCACCTGAAGAGGAAGCCACTTTTGACAAATATATCTCAGAGAATGGACTAAAGGTGGTTGGACAGTTGAATACCCACTGCCATGTGGATCATATCCTGGGGATACACCATCTTCAACAGAAGTATCAATGTCCGTTGCGGGCTCACAAAAATGAGTCGGGACTTCTAAGCAACGCACCCCTGATGGGTGAGGTCTACGGATTAAAAGTAGAACCCATACCCGGGATCGATGCTTTGATCAGCGACAACGACCTCATAGCATTGAACAAAGTTTCGCTCCGTGCCATACTGGTACCAGGCCATTCACCCGGAAGTCTCTCTTTCTATTCACCGGAGGGAGGTTTTGTAATCACCGGGGACGCACTCTTCCAGGGAAGCATCGGACGTACTGATCTGCCCGGAGGCGATTATGATACTTTGATCCATGCTATCAGGACCAGGCTGCTGACCCTGCCCCCTGAGACCATTGTCTACCCGGGACACGGCGATCCCTCGACCATCGGAAATGAAGCCATGGAAAATCCATTTCTGACCATGGTTGAATAACATGATTTCCTTCATCCTTTTTAAAAGTACGTTTATCTATATTTGCGGTTTAAAGAGAGCTCCTACCGAAAAAAAACTTATTGCCATCTTATGAAATCTGATCTGTTTAGTCAGCGTCACCTGGGCCCCCGGCAGTCCGAGATCGAAGAAATGCTGAAAACCATCGGAGTCGGAACCATGGACGAACTGATCTCAAGGACCATCCCGAAGGCCATACTCAGGAACCAGTTCATGAACCTGCCCGAAGCCATGGATGAGCACTCCTACCTTGAGAGTATAAAAGATATTGCCGGCAGGAATCTTATGTTCAGGACCTACATGGGCCTTGGGTTTTACAACACCATCCTTCC
>JAGLPR010000063.1 GCA_023137255.1 Bacteroidales bacterium
ACCCCTTACCAGGCTGAAATCTCCCAGGGAAGGCTTGAAGCACTGCTCAACTTCCAGACAGTGATCATGGAACTGACCGGGTTGGAAATTGCCAATGCCTCTTTGCTTGACGAATCCTCAGCCGCTGCTGAAGCCATGATCATGCTATTCAATGCCCGTTCCAGGACAGCGGTGAAAGAGGGCCGGACCAGGTTCTTTGTGGAGGAGAATATCTTTCCGCAAACCAGAGCTGTACTGATCAACAGGGCCGAACCCCTGGGCATCGAGCTGCAATTTGGATCTTACCAGGATGCCACACTGGATGGCACCATGTTTGGATCACTCATCCAGTATCCTGCTGCCGATGGCGAAATAAGGGACTATTCCGCATTTACCGGGGCAGCCCATAAGAAGGAGGTAGCCGTGGCTGTAGCTGCTGATATCATGAGCCTGGTACTGATCACTCCTCCCGGCGAATGGGGAGCTGATGTGGTAGTTGGATCGACCCAGCGTTTCGGAATCCCCATGTTCTACGGGGGACCTCATGCTGCATTCTTTGCAACCCGGGAGCAATACAAAAGGCATATTCCGGGCAGGATCATCGGAATCTCCATTGATGTGAATGAAAAACCTGCCCTCCGGATGGCCCTGCAAACCAGGGAACAGCACATCAAAAGGGAACGTGCCACCTCCAACATTTGTACGGCCCAGGCCCTGCTGGCAAGCATGGCCGGAATGTATGCTGCCTATCACGGACCGGAAGGATTGAAACGAATCGCTTCCAATATCCATACAGGAGCTGCCTACCTGGCAACCAGGCTCAATGAACTGGGATACACCCTGGTCCATAAGAACTTCTTTGATACCCTTAGTATATCCCTGCCAGGCAATCTGACCTCCGGTGATATCAGGAAACTGGCAGAGGAGAAGCAGATAAATTTCTACTTCCCCAACGACACCACCGTACAGCTCTCCACAGATGAAACCACCTGCGAGGAGAGGCTCAACGAGATTCTGGAGGTTTTCTCAGTAGCTGTCAAGAAGGGTATTCATTTCCAGGCTTACCTGGAAGAGACTATAGCCTTCGATTCATCTTTCACCAGAACCTCAGAGATCCTTGCACAGCCTACCTTCCACAAGTACAGGTCCGAAACAGAGATGATGCGCTACATCAGGAAACTGGAGCGGAAGGATATCTCACTGACCCAGTCCATGATCTCCCTGGGATCATGTACCATGAAGCTGAATGCCGCTTCCCAGCTGATGCCTGTAAGCTGGCCCGAATTTGCAACACTCCATCCCTTTGTCCCCATCAACCAAACCGAAGGGACCCACCAACTAATCAATGAGCTGGAGCATGGGTTGAAGGAGATCACCGGTTTTGAGACCATCTCCTTCCAACCAAACTCCGGGGCGGCCGGAGAATACACCGGGTTGATGGTGATCCAGGCATACCATAAGGACCGTGGGGATCATCAGCGCAATGTGGCGCTGATTCCTGCCTCTGCCCACGGTACCAATCCCGCCAGTGCGGTGATGGCCGGACTGGAAGTTAAGGTGGTTAAATGCGATGAGCATGGCAACATCGACACTTCACATCTGAAAGAGCTGGCAGAAGCACACAATGAGATGCTTTCCTCCATCATGATCACCTACCCCTCCACACACGGAGTCTTTGAAGACAACATCCGGGATATTATCGGCATAGTCCACGATCACGGGGGACAGGTATATATGGACGGTGCCAATATGAATGCGCAGGTGGGGCTGACCAGCCCGGCACATATTGGTGCCGATGTGTGTCACCTGAACCTTCACAAGACTTTTGCCATACCCCATGGCGGAGGCGGACCGGGTGT
>JAGLPR010000064.1 GCA_023137255.1 Bacteroidales bacterium
TCATACACCCCGGTATTCAGGTCACCAATGAGTCCGCTTAAGGTGGTGTAATAGGTTCTGTACTCTTTTTGGCATGCCAGAAGGCCAAGGCTCTGAGCTAAATGACTTTTTCCTGTCCCATTCGAGCCCTGGAACAAGACAGAAGCATTGCGTTCCATGAACTCCAGCGATGCCAGGTCCATGATCAGTCTGCGGTCCAGTGTGGGCTGGAAGTCAAAATCAAAGCCGGAGATCATCTTCAGAGGCTGTGGCAGGCGGCTTTTCTTAATCAAGTATTCAACGCGCCGCTGCCTGGTGGATGCAACCTCTGCCTGCACAACCTCACTAATAAACTCAAAGTATCCAATCGTTTTTTCATTTGCCTTATCCACCATCTGCCGGTACTCTTCAGCCAAATGCGGCAGCTTCAGGTAACGGCAGTTATCAGTGAACTGCACTGCCTTTTGTTGTGTAGGGTTTATTCTCTTAGCACTCATTATTGTGGCTGTTATTCCTGGGTTTAAAGGATAATCGAACACTGTAGCGCGGCTCGGAGTTGTTCTTCAAAAAGCCCTCGATATCTCCCGCTTCATAGACCCTGTATTCCTGTGCTCTGCGAACGGCCACCATGATATCATCGATGCGGTAATTCACCTTCAGGGCCAGCAACCTTCTCAGGTGATACCCCCAGGAGTGGGACTTGTGTCGCTTAACCTGTTCGATATACTTACTCATTTCAGGAGCAAAGCCTTCCAGGCGGGATACCACATCCGATATGGGCAGATCAGGTTTCTTGCCTCTCTTTTGGTGTGCTCCCACGTACCGCCCCTTCTGATCCTTCTGGGCCAGTGGATGGGTGATCAGCTGCTCTCCATCGGGGGAGTATACCACCAACTGCTCCTCTGTGATACGTACCGGGCACAACTCGAACATGTACTTCTGTGGCACTACATAATGGTAACCCTTCCACTGTACGCATGATTCCTGGTTCACCACCAGGTGGGTTACATGCGAGGTGTCGTAGTGATTGACAGGTAAAGGCTGCAAATAGGGATGCTCCTCGATATATAGATCAATGGGCCTTTTCTTTGTTGTACCATGGGTGCGCAGATCATTTACCTCGTTCAGCCACTTCTGTAGCTGTTTCTTCAGATCTTCCATATCTCTGAACCTGCGGGCATTCAAAAAGCTGCGTTCCAGGTAATAAAAAGGCCGCTCCACCTTCAGGTTCTCCGTGGGCTTGCCCGGGGTGATAGCCTGGGGCTGGAACCGATAGTGACTTGCGAACTGCAGATACTTGTGGTTATATACTGGCTGACCTAGCTCACGACGATCCACACACGCCTTCTGATTATCGCTCTTGATCTCACGTGGTACCCCATCCAGGTAGATAAAGGCAGCTATCAGTTCACGAAAAAGGGTGGGCTGCTTTTTGTCATCCACCACACTGATGTACTGCCTGCGGGAGTACCCAAGGATGTAGCTAAAAAAGGTAACCTGAGTAGGCTCTCCCGGTTTGTTTGAGGTGAACAGGATAGCGTAATCACTCCAGTCATGAGCGGCCCGCTGACCCGGGTCCGTTTCTACCATCCGCACCGGCGTTTTTGGACCCACCTGACGGATGCTTTTCAGATAAGCCCGAACGATCGTTATCCCACCATCAAATTCCTTCTCCTTCAGATGCTCATAAACCCGCTGACCAGTGATATCACTGTATCTCTCCAATAAATCACCAATATATGACTTGTAGGGATCCAGCTTGCTCTTTCGCTGTTTCTTTTGCTTGATTCCATGCTCCGGGGTGGTATCACGTAAAACCGAGTTTGATACCAGCCACCGGCGCACCCTCCCGCGGGAGATACCCACCTCACGGGAGATCCTGCGGATCGACCAGCCCATACTATGCAGGACGATTACTCTGTTTCCTGTGTTCTCATCTTTCATCTTGTTCACCTTGTTTATGGAGTTGTAATTGGCCATTGGCCTCCGATAGCTTCCCTGCATAACCGGATACCTCCAAAAGAAAAGGAGCAATGATCACCTTCTCGGATTTGTTTAACTCACCAATGCGCCTATCTCCCAACTTTGAAAGCATGGTACGAAGCGGCCGGTAAAGATTCATTATCGAGTGCATCAAATCATTGCCATAAGAGGAGAGCCTGTCATCATATGGATTTTCTGGCAGGTCCGTCTGATCCCATAGTATGTGTTCAGGGTGGGCAAGGATATGCCGCTGCTGATCCTCATCCTCTGCCTCCAGAAAAGCATTCACCAACCGGTCACTCAACCGGCTGCTAAGACCAAAAGTGGTTATTACACGGGCAACCTCCAGCTGGTTGCCGCGCGGCAACTTTATAAGTACACGTGCCTGACTGCTAGTCAGTGTGCCCATCCTGATCTCAGAAGCGACCTCTTCATCTATCTTACTGATCAGCGACAACCGGCGGCTTACCCACGAGCGGCTGTAACCGGTTAGCCTGGACAGGCTCTGTTGACTCAGATCATGAGTCTTAAGAAGATCTTCTAATACCATCGCTTCTTCCCAGACCTCCATCGACTGGTGGGGGCGGTTATAACTCAAAATTAGAAGCTTGGCCTGTTGCAGATCAATATCCAACACTTGGCACTGAAGGGTCTTAATCTCCAGGTCCACAGATATATAATAACGCTTAAACCCATCGATAATTTGGTATTTCCCTTCATGCTCGCGGGCAACAACCGGTTGCAACTGACCATGCAACCATATTGAATTCTGCACCCGAAGGACCCAGTCCGGGTTGATGATCCGCATCCCGCACAGGGATAGATCAAATTCTTCTATGGGTATCTCTTCGATTCTGATGTTCACCGGTACTTACTTTTTGCACCGGTAAAAATAGAAGGGAGTTGTTTCTTAAACGAACGTGTTCCTCTTTACAATCAAACACTGTTTTGGGCCAAAATCATCGATTCCCCTGATAATACCTGCATTCTGACCATGAGCGTGTTCCTCTTTACAATCTTTCCGCCTTTTACTTGCATTAACGCGTATGTCCCGCCACCACTAGGTTGTACGGATAACGTGTTCCTCTTTACAATCATTGGATCCTGATCCTTTTTACGTTTTTTGTTCCGCTCAAACTGTAACTCACGATTACGCCTTTCATAATCGAGATGACTCTCACGGTATTCTTTCTGGTATTGATGGGCCGGACGATTCTCACGCCACCTCTTCTGATGAGTCAGACACTGCTGCCGATAGGATTTATTTGTAGCGCGTTTTTTCTTCTTCCAGGCGCGTCTACTTGCTCTACGGCATTCTTTAATATTGCAATATTTTTGATCCTTAACGCGTGGATTGCATGGAAAAGTGCAACCACAATGCAGGCAGGTGAAAGTGGATATCATTTTCGTAATCTTTCAGAAACGAAAGATTAACGTTTTATCGGGATTATTATAGGTGGTAGCGTTTTTCGCCGGTAGGTGGTATCAGTCTACTCTGCGGTTAAAA
>JAGLPR010000065.1 GCA_023137255.1 Bacteroidales bacterium
CCGGGAGCGGGAATGTTCCAGTACCTCTCCTTCAGGGCCTCATTTGCGGTAATTACATCATTGGTGATCTCCATGATCGTGGGCAAACGGATCATCGGTATGCTTCACCGGAAGCAGATCGGAGAAGCGGTCCGTGACCTGGGTCTCGAGGGCCAGAACTTGAAACAGGGAACACCCACCATGGGTGGAATCATTATCCTGGCATCCATCCTCATTCCTGTGTTGTTGTTTGCCGATTTGACAAATATATACATCATTCTGATGCTGGTCTCCACGGTCTGGCTTGGCCTGATCGGGTTCCTCGACGATTATATCAAAGTATTCAAGAGGAACAAAAAGGGACTGAGAGGGAAATTCAAAATGATCGGTCAGGTGGGTCTTGGACTGATAGTGGGACTAACCCTCTACCTCAGTGACGATGTGATGATCCGTGAAAGGATCACTATTACACAGGAGAATTTTGAAGAGTTCAGCACCGAAGAGATGCGGGTCGACCAGGCAGGTAACCTGTTTGTTGTTCAGGAGCACAAAAGTCTCCTGACCACCATCCCGTTTGTCAAGAACAACGAGTTTGACTACTCCTGGCTTGTATGGTTCAGCGGCAGGTACGCCGATTCCCTGGTATGGATCATTTTCGTATTGGCGGTCATTTTTATTGTCACCGCGGTTTCCAACGGCGCCAATCTGACAGACGGGCTCGACGGACTGGCCACGGGGTCGGCTGCCATCATCGGGGTGACCCTGGCAATTCTGGCTTGGCTGTCAGGGAATGCTATCTATTCAAATTACCTGAATATCATGCATATACCAAATGCAGGTGAGCTGGTCATATTTGCCGGGGCATTTATAGGGGCAACCCTCGGATTCCTCTGGTACAACTCCTACCCGGCCCAGGTATTTATGGGAGATACCGGAAGTCTGGCCCTGGGAGGGATCATTGCAGTGTTTGCTGTGGTGATCCGAAAGGAATTGCTGATTCCCATCCTATGCGGAATCTACCTGTTTGAGAGCATTTCGGTCATCCTGCAGGTGAGTTGGTTCAAGCGGACCAAACGAAGATATGGTGAAGGCAGGAGGATCTTCCTTATGTCGCCCATTCATCACCACTACCAGAAGAAAGGATATCCGGAACCCAAGATTGTGACCAGGTTCTGGATTGTGGGAATCATGCTGGCGGTGATTACAGTTGTAACCCTGAAAATAAGATAAATAAAGCTTACATACCCTATGGAAAACAGAGAAAGAATAGTGATCCTTGGAGCGGGAGAAAGTGGGACAGGAGCTGCCATCCTTGCCCGGACAAAAGGATTTGATGTTTTTGTCTCGGATGCCGGTAAGATTAAGCCCTTTTACCGGGAGTTGCTCGACGAGTACCAGGTGATTTACGAATCGGGAGGTCATACTGAAAGACTGATTATAAATGCCACCGAGGTGATTAAGAGTCCGGGCATCCCGGAGAGCGCTCCCATTGTGAAACTGCTTCGGAAAAAGGAGGTGCGTATCCTCTCCGAGATCGAGTTTGCCGGGCGGTATACCAATGCAAAAAAAATATGCATTACCGGGAGCAACGGGAAGACCACCACCACTTCACTGATTCATCACATGATGCGCAAGGCCGGACTCAATGTGGGCATGGCCGGGAATGTGGGACGAAGTTTTGCCTACATGGTAGCTACAGAGGCCTACGATTATTATGTGCTGGAGTTAAGCAGTTTTCAGCTCGATGGCATGTTCCAGTTTAAGGCCGATATAGCCATTATGTTGAATATCACTCCCGATCACCTCGACAGGTATGACTACAATTT
>JAGLPR010000066.1 GCA_023137255.1 Bacteroidales bacterium
TGCTCCGACGATGAGATCACCATCAAGGAGCTTGAGAAGATTGTATCCAGGGCTGAGCAGCTTCCTTTTGCCTATCAGAAGAAAGAGAAGGATGTGGCCTGGGTGGAGAATGATGAGGAACTTCGCATCGAATTTGACGATGTGGATTTCAGCATGTCTGTGCATGAACTCTCTCTGAAGGGTCGGCACAATACTTACAACAGCATGGCAGCCGGGATTGCAGGAAATGTTTTGAAGATTCGCAACGATGTGATCCGTGAGGCACTGATGGATTTCCAGGGAGTGGAACATCGTCTCGAAACCGTGATGAAGGTGCACGGGATCAACTTCATCAATGACTCAAAAGCCACCAATGTGAATTCCACCTGGTACGCCCTGGAAAGTGTCAAAGGCAAAACCGTGTGGATAGCAGGAGGAGTGGATAAGGGCAATGACTACAGCGATCTCTATAACCTGGTCGAGAATAAGGTGAAAGCCATCGTCTGTCTGGGTAAGGATAATGAGAGGGTGATCAAGGCATTCAACGGGAAAGTGGAGTCGATCGTGGAATCGAAGAGTATGGAAGAGGCAGTTAAGGCCGCTTATTACCTGGCCAGGGATGGTGAAACTGTATTGTTATCGCCCGCTTGTGCCAGTTTTGACCTGTTTGAAAGTTTTGAGGACCGGGGACGCCAGTTTAAGGAAGCTGTTAGAAGTCTGTAAAGTCTGTAAAGTTAATAAAGTCGTTAAGTGAAGATAAGAAGGTACATAAAAGGCGATAAGATCATATGGATAGTGGTATTGATCCTTCTGGTGATTTCGCTGTTGTCGGTGTACAGCTCCACGGGCTCACTGGCCTACCAGTACCGGTCGGGCAATACCTTCTTTTACCTGTTCAGACAGTTGAAGTTTATCCTGCTTGGAGTGCTGATCATTTTCTTTGTGCACCTGGTGCCCTATCGCGTTTTCAGCAGAGTGTCTGTGTTTGCACTCTACCTGGCCATCCCCTTACTGATTCTGACCATTTTTACAGGGACTAATATCAATGAGGCAACCCGCTGGCTGGAGATTCCGGGGACCGGACTCACCATACAGCCCTCCGATTTTGCCAAGATCGCACTGGTGATGTACCTGGCCAAGATTCTTTCAGTAAATCAGAACAACATCGGGGATTTCAAGGGGGTCTTCGGTAAAATATCCATCGCCATTGTGGGAACCTGTGTCCTGATTCTGCCTGCCAATTTTTCCACGGCAGCCATTGTTTTTGTGACCGCATTCAGCCTGATGTTTGTGGGCCGCATACCGGTTAAGTACCTGGCTCTGTTTGTTGTGACGGGGATCTTCGCTTTATCACTCTTCATCGGGGGTGCGCTGATAATCAACAAGGAGGGCCGCATCTCCACCTGGAAGAACCGGATCGAGGCTTACGTGGATGGTGACAGTGAAAACTACCAGGCCGACCAGGCCAAAGTAGCCATTGTGCAGGGTGGACTCTTCGGGAAGGGACCTGGAAACAGTACCCAGAGGAACCTGCTGCCCCATCCCTATTCCGATTTTATTTATGCAATCATTATTGAAGAGTACGGCAGCCTGGGGGGAGGGTTCCTGGTGATCGCGCTCTATCTCTGGCTGTTCTTCAGGGCCGGACTGATCATTCGGCGAAGCAAAAGTACCTATGGGGCATTCCTGGCGTTTGGCCTCTCCATGGGTCTGGTATTGCAGGCTTTTGTGAATATGGCTGTGGCTGTTGGCTTGGTGCCGGTGACCGGACAGACCCTGCCCCTGGTGAGTATGGGTGGTTCTTCCATCTTCTTTACCAGCATGGCCACGGGGATGATCCTGTCGGTAAGCTGGGGCACCAAGGAAGATGAAAGTCATAAAGTCGAAAGTCAAAAGTCGGAAGCTGAAAGCGAGGCAGACAAAAGTGAAAAGCTGAAAGTCGAAAGTCAGAAAGCTGAAAGTCAAAAGTTGAGGCGCACCGAATTTGAAGTAAATGGATAGCAGAAGGCCATATCGCATCCTGATTGGAGGGGGTGGAACCGGGGGACATGTATTCCCGGCCATTGCCATAGCTGATGCTTTGAAAGAGAGAGATTCGGCAACGGAGTTCCTGTTTGTGGGGGCACTTGGCAAACTGGAAATGGAGAAAGTTCCCGAGGCAGGGTACTCCATTGAGGGATTGCCAGTGGCTGGATTTCAGCGGAGATTGACCCTTAAGAATGTAACCTTCTTCTATAAGTTGTTGGTGAGTATGGTCCGGTCGCGCCGGATCGTTCGCAGTTTTAATCCTGATGTGGCTGTGGGTGTGGGAGGATATGCAAGCGGGCCTATTTTGAAGGCAGCTGCACGAAAAGGGGTTCCTCTCCTGATCCAGGAGCAGAACTCTTATGCCGGGGTGACCAACCGGTTGCTGGCTCGTTCGGCCAGGGTCATCTGTGTGGCTTACGAAAAGATGGATCGTTATTTCCCGGCCGACAAGCTTGTGATTACCGGGAACCCGGTCCGTAAGCTACTGGTGAACCTGCAGGGAGATCCGGAGCAGAGTAGGAGGGAATTTAAACTTGAGGAGGGAAAGAGGGTGTGCCTTGTGGTAGGGGGCAGCCTGGGTGCACGCACCTTGAACAGGAGCTTTATGGACGGGCTTGACAAACTGGACAGAGACGACCTGCAGGTTCTGTGGCAGTGTGGAAGGTATTACCATGACGAAGTGGAAGAGAAGGTGAGAACCAGCGGTCTGAAGAACATCAGGGTGCTGCCATTTATCTCCAGGATGGATCTGGCTTACGATGTGGCCGATGTAATTGTTTCCAGGGCCGGCGCCATCAGTATTTCTGAGTTGTGCCTGGTGGGGAAACCGGTGATCCTGGTGCCTTCACCCAATGTGGCCGAGGATCACCAGACTCGCAATGCAGAGGCGCTGGTGGGAAAAACAGCGGCTCTGATGGTGACCGATGCAGAAGCCTCAGAACAACTGGTGGATCGCGTGCTTGGGCTGATGGATGATGGCAAATTAAAAGAGGAATTATCAACAAATATCAGGCAGCTTGGCATTCCCGATGCGTCGCAACGGATCGCCGTCGAGGTGCTTAAAATATTGAAAGCAACATGATCTGGGCAAACCTGGATAGTGTCTATTTTATCGGAGTGGGCGGCATTGGAATGAGCGCCCTGGCCCGCTATTTTGTGAGCCAGGGGAAAGCTGTGGCCGGGTACGACCGGGTTTCCACCACTCTCACCGATCAGCTGACCAGGGAAGGGATCGATATCCATTTTGAGGACCGGTCGCAGCTGATACCCGGTGAATTCAGGAATCCTGACCGAACGCTGGTGATCTATACCCCGGCTGTACCGGAGGAGCACCAGCAGCTTAACTACTTTCGCAGGGGAGGATTTCGGGTCATTAAGCGTTCAGTGGCCCTGGGCGAGGTATTCAATACTGGGAGGGGCATCGGGGTGGCCGGCACACATGGCAAAACTTCCATCTCCACCATGCTGGCCCATATTCTGCACTCCTCCACCCTGGGTTGCAATGCTTTCCTGGGCGGGATCAGTAAGAACAACTCCAGCAACCTTTACCTCGATCCGGTGTCAAAAGTGATTGTTGCTGAGGCAGATGAGTATGACCGGTCGTTCCTCACTCTCTATCCTGAAGTGGCGGTGGTCTCCTCCATGGATGCAGATCACCTTGATATCTACCATACTGAGGAGAACATCCGAAAAGCGTTTGAATCATACATAAGCCAGATCAGGGAGAAAGGAAAGCTGGTTCATAAGTTCGAACTCACACCTGCGGTTCCCGATCATGTGGAGCGCTACACCTACTCGGTGGAGCAGAAAGAGGCCGATTACCATGTAGGTGACATGGAACGCATCGGACTGGGCTATGGTTTTACAGTGGTCGCCCCCCACCAGGTCTTTCCCACCATCAAACTACAGATTCCGGGGATACTGAATGTAGAGAATGCCCTTGCGGCAGTGGCAGTGGCCCACCAGCTGGGAGTGACGCCGGAAAGTATTGCACTTTCTTTATCGCAGTACCAGGGAGTGGAGCGAAGATTCGATGTTCGGGTTTACCGTGAGAATGCAGTCTATATTGACGATTATGCACACCATCCCACCGAAATTAAAGCATTCCTGACCTCTGTGAAGGCACTGTTTCCCGATAAAAAGATCACGGGGATTTTTCAGCCCCATCTGTTTACCAGGACACGCGATTTTGCCGATGAATTTGCCAGGAGCCTCGAGATGCTTGACGAATTGATATTGATGGAGATTTATCCGGCCAGGGAGGAGCCAATTCCGGGCGTGACTGCAGGGATGCTTCTGGAGAAGATCAGGATGAATGAGAAGGTGCTGATCTCCAGGGAGCAGTTGCTGAGGGTGGTCAAAGAGCGGGACCCGGAGGTACTAGTAAGCATGGGTGCCGGAGATATTAACCAGTTTAGAGGACCACTGAAAGAGTGGTTTTTAAGAAGATGATGCGGAGGGTATTAAAAATATTAACCTGGATAGGAATTGCCATTTGGTTTGTGGTGATCCTGGGATTTGTATCCGGAGAAGGAGACGAGGTCCTCTGCAACCGCATTGAGGTGGTGCTTTCCGATACGGTTCACAACCGGTTTGTTACCGAATCGGACGTCCGTGCCCTGTTCAGGTCGGGCAGTATGGAGCTGCAGGGTTATCCCATCAGTGAGATCAATATCAGGGAGATGGAGGGCATTCTCGAGGAGAATGCATACATCAGGGATGCAGAAGTGAGTACCGACATTACGGGCAGGATGGAGGTCAGGATTGAACAGCGTGTTCCCCTGGTCAGGATCATGCCCCGGGACAGCCGTGGATATTACCTCGATACCGAGGGGAGAAAGCTGCCTCTTTCGGAGCAGTTTACACCACATATTATGCTGCTTTCCGGCTACATCGGTGAGAGAGATGCCGAAGAGGAACAATTGGAAGAGATTCACCGGTTCTGTTCCTATGTAGAGGATCATCCTTTCTGGAGTGACCAGATAGTACAGATCTACGTGAACCGAAAGGGGGAGTACGAACTGATCCCCAGGGTGGGAGCCCACCAGATATTGCTGGGGAGTATGGAGATGTGGGAGAAGAAGTTAAGAAACCTGGAGATGCTGTACGAGCAGGGGTTTCCAAGTTACGGGTGGAACAGTTATGGAATCATCAATTTGAAATATACCAATCAAGTAATATGCACTAAACGTTAAGACTATGGCAACAAACGAAAAAATTGTAGCTGCGGTTGATATCGGTACAACCAAAATCGTAAGCCTGGTGGGCAAGTTGAATGAACAGGGCAAGCTGGAAGTCCTGGGCATCAGCCAGACCCCATCCAAAGGTGTCAAACGGGGGGTTGTATTGAATATCGAGGAGACCGTAAATGCTATCCAGACCACCTCTTCCGAGGCCATTGAGCAGTCGGGACTACCGTTCAACGAGGTGTTTGTGGGTATTGCGGGTCAGCACATCAAATCTGTAAGGAACAGGGGGTACATCAACCGCGATTCTTACGACGATGAGATCACCCGCGAAGATCTGAAGCACCTGATCAACGACATGTATAAGATCCCTGTGGATGTGGGAGAGGAGATCATTCATGTGCTTCCCCAGAGTTATATTGTAGACAACGAGACCGGTGTGAAGAACCCGGTGGGGATGTTTGGGAAGCGCCTCGAAGCCAATTTTCATATTGTGATAGGTCAGATCTCATCGGCCAGGAACATAGAAAAATGTATCAACAGGGTAAACCTCGATGTGAAGCAGCTGGTGTTGGAGCCCCTGGCATCCAGTGCGGCGGTACTCACCGACGATGAGAAGGAGGCAGGTGTGGCCCTGGTGGATATCGGGGGAGGTACCACCGATGTGGCGGTCTATTATGATGATGTGATCCGTCATACGGCTGTGATCCCCTTTGGCGGCAATGTAATTACCCGCGACATCAAAGAGGGGTGTGCCATTTTGCAGCGACAGGCCGAATCTCTGAAGGTCCAGTTTGGATCTGCCCTGGGCGACCTGGCCCAGGAGGATAAGGTGGTGACCATTCCCGGGATCTCCGGGCGGGAACCCAAAGAGATCAGCTTCAGGAGCCTCGCTTATATTATCCAGTCACGCATGGAAGAGATCATCGATGCGGTCAGTTACGAAATTGAAAATTCAGGCTACATGGACAAACTCAGTGCTGGCATTGTGCTGACGGGGGGTGGTTCCATGCTGAAGCACTTAAACCAGCTGATGAAATTCAAGACCGGAATGGATGTACGCATCGGTTTTCCGGGTGAAAAGATGGCAGCAGACTCTTCCGATGAGATCAATCAGC
>JAGLPR010000067.1 GCA_023137255.1 Bacteroidales bacterium
TGGTTCCCCTCCTGGCCTGGGTCTGATCTCTTCCTGAAAGTACCCGCTGTACAATGAATTGGTCGGTGCACCAGTACCAGAACCCAATGATGGCCGATCCCAGAATTACCCCGGTCCAGGGGTACTCAGGATCACCTGAAGATCGTATCAGGCTGGCCATATTGTCGGTGGTTGACCGGTAAACCACCTCTCCGGCATCGCCTAAATAAGTCACATCTGTGGACCTGACAATCTCCATCAGGTTGCCCCAGCCTCCCAGCTGAGAAAGCCCGATTACCAGGATGGCAATGGAACCCGCCAGTAAAATCGGTGTTTGCAGCACCGAAGTATACAGCACCGCCTTCATGCCTCCCAAAACCGTATATAAGCCGGTAAGCACCACCAGTCCGATGGCACTCACCCAGAAGAAATCGATTTGCTGGTTGAAGATGGTGATGTACTCTATGTTAAAGACGTCCTTAAATACCACCCCCCCGGCATAAACGGTAACAGCCACCTTGGTAAGGATATAGCTCACCAGAGAGATGATGGAGAGTAACGACCTGGATTTTGAGTTGTACCTTCGCTCAAGGAATTCGGGCATGGTGAAGACTCCACTCCTGGCATAAAACGGTACAAACAGCCATCCCAGAAGCAGGATCATCCACCCGTGCATCTCCCAGTGTGCAAAAGCCATTCCGCTTTCGGCACCGGTCCCTGCCAATCCCACCAGGTGCTCCGACCCGATGTTGGAAGCAAATATGGAGGCCCCGATGGCAATCCAGGTAGCATCCCTTCCCGCCAGAAAATAGTCGGAGGTATTTTTGTCTTTTTTTCTGAGTACCCAGAAAATGACTCCAATGAGCGCCATGCAGAAGAGCCCCAGCACAATCCAGTCAAGTGTGGCCATGATTTTTGCTTAGTAAGTTATTTAGTTTTTGGGTTAATGATTAGTAACCTGTGCGTTAAGTGTAATATTAACACTTACCTGCTTGCCAGACAAGTGAATTAATTTATTTAGATTCAGTTTTTATAACAGGGCGCGAATGTGTATACAACCTTAAGTTTTTACTTTTAACTTTTTAAGCCGAAAACCAAACTTACACCTAAGCATATGCAAACCACTTTTTCGCTGGGGACCATTGACTGGACCATTATCCTGATCTATTTCGTATTTGTTCTGGGGATTGGCTGGGCCCTTAAAAGGTACATGAAGGATTCTTCTGCTTTCCTGGAAGCCGGAAGATCACTCCCTGCATGGGTCACCGGACTGGCTTTTATTTCGGCCAACCTGGGGGCCATAGAGATGATCGGAATGGCTGCCTCTGGAGCCAAGTACGGAATGATGACGGTCCACTTTTACTGGATCGGGGCCATCCCGGCCATGATCTTCCTGGCCATATTTATGATGCCGTTCTATTATGGCTCAAAGGCCCGTTCGGTTCCCGAATACCTGAAGCTGAGATTCGATGAAAAGACCAGAGGATTTAATGCCTTTGCCTTTGCCATCATGACTGTCTTCTCCTCCGGGATCTCTATGTATGCCCTGGCCCTGCTGGCTCAGGTGATTATGCCCCTGGAGATTGACTGGAATATCCTGGGGATGCACATTGGGGAGTTTGATTTTTATCTTTTTGTTTCTGCCGCTATAGTGCTTGTTTATATGGTACTCGGAGGACTCACCTCGGCGATCTACAACGAGGTGTTGCAGTTCTTTTTGATCGTGATCGGATTTGCGCCGCTGGTGTTTATCGGTTTGCAGGACATCGGTGGATGGGAAGGCCTTAAAGCCAACCTGCCCGAAAATATGATGCACTCCTGGAAATTTGCCGGAAGTCCCGATGCCAATCCTTTGGGAGTAACGTGGTTCGGAGTATTAATGGGACTCGGTTTTGTCCTCTCCTTTGGGTACTGGACCACAAATTTCCTGGTGGTGCAGCGTGCCATGGCAGCAGGCTCCATGTCGGCTGCCCGTAAAACTCCCCTGATCGGAGCTTTTCCTAAAATGTTTCTCCCATTGCTGGTGGTGATTCCCGGAATGATCGCCCTGGCCCTGACCAATGTGGGATCGCTGGAGCTTCCAATGAAAGAAGGCACCATGGTTACTGATTTTGACAAGGTGATTCCGATGCTGCTGCTAAGGTATATGCCAGTGGGTGTACTGGGATTGGGGATCACCGCCCTGATGGCCTCCTTTATGTCGGGAATGGCCGGAAACGTGTCGGCCTTCAACACCGTATTCACTTTCGACATCTACCAGAGCTACATCAAGCCCAACAAAAGCGACAAACACTACCTGAAGGTGGGACGGTGGACCACCGTGGTGGGGGTGCTGGTCAGCATACTGACTGCCTATGTGGCCAGATCGTTCAACAACGTGATGGACTTCCTGCAGCTCATTTTTGCCTTTGTGAATGCGCCGCTGTTTGCCGCATTCCTGCTGGGCATGTTCTGGAAACGGACTACCGGTCACGCCGCCTTCTGGGGTTTGATCGGCGGGACCATCTCGGCTGCAGTCCACCATGGATTCACACTGCCTGCCGGTGCGAGTGCCGGAGTAAAAGGAGGCTTTTTTGGCCTGGTTAACACCTATCCCAGCGAGATGGCCCAGAACTTCTGGACCGCCATCTACGCCTTCTCCACGGCCCTGATCCTGACCTTTATGATCACCCTGCTGACCAAAAAACTGAAAACCGACGATGAGCTGAAGGGTCTGGTTTACTCCCTGACCCCAAAGGTGAAGGACGATTCCAAATACTGGTACCAGAAGCCTCAAGTAATGGCCATTATTATCGGTGCAATCGCCATCGTTTTGAGCATCATATTCTGGTAGAACTTAAAAAGACAACACCATGGGACTAGATATAAAAATACCAATCGGGCTGATGTTCACGATCCTTGGTCTGATCCTTACCATTCTTGGAATAGTAACTGCAGGCGACACAGAGATGTACGAACAGGCGCTGGGATACAACATCAACCTCTTTTCCGGCATCATCATGCTGGTGTTCGGTTGCTTTATGCTGTTCACTTCGCAGCTGTTTAAAAAGAAGAAGACGGAGGAGTAAGCGAAACACTCTTCGCATATGGTATCTCACTGCTTAAAATCTTCACTGCGTGAACCGAGCATGCGAGCTCAGCGGAGCTAATATTTGTAGGCAGCATCAATACCATATACTTCAGGTGTAGGTTTGTTTACTCAGCCCATGACTTATTCTCTGTAACCGAAAAAACTCAGGAGGCCTCACAACATTTGCTGAAATCTGAATGATGTGCCCAGAATACCTTTCGCTGCTCAATGTTGTCAAGGCTAAGTAGTATTCTCCCACCGGGAAATCATTGATTAGTATCATTCCATCCTGATCTGATTCATCATAATAGTTGCTTCAATTAGCTTTCTCATTAATGATTGCAACAAACAACAGTGCACCCTGATAATCCCCGTATATGGCATCTTTGTGGTACAACCTTGCTTCTAGCCCAACATTTGGGAGGTTTACAAATACTGGAGAAGAATGTACACTTACTGTATTGCTGAATATGACATCATTTTTCAGACTTCCTATTCAATCTCAGCATCAGGATCACAACCCAAGAATAAAACGGGGATAACAAGTTTCAATATTTATAGGAATACTAATCTCCATGTTTCATTTCTATATGAATTTTTATCACAATTGGCCAGATTATCGGCTTTTCAATTAGCGGGAGATCCGAATCCGGAAATTTGACATTCCGATTTTCAAGGTGTCCTGTTGAATCATTCTCATTTTAGACAAAAGGAATTGACTAACGTAGTTTAGCAAGAGAAATCATGAATTCCAGTATATCCTCATTACTCCCTAATAGTATTTGGTAACAAAAATGGGGGTATGCTGATGTATTACATATTGGATGTTTTATGCATAGTTGGGGTACGTCAAAAAAGGGATACATGAAATCAAGTTCACTATACTGAATTGGAAGTATTAATAATCTAGTTCAAGGAATTCTCAAAAGAATTAATGGTATAAATTAAAAAAGGAAGGAGGATATAACAAGGAAAAACCGAAACAGAAATTACACGAGATATTATTAATGAATTGTATTATTTTAAACTTTCTTGCATGAAAAAGAAAATTCTTATTCTATCATCATTTTTTGTGTTTTGTCTAACCAAACCCTGTATTTGATACAAATAAGGAAGAATAATACCCCTGATTTGTTACATATTTTCATTATATTTACCCTTGATTTGAAACAGAAATATGTACTATAAGCGAAATATATATAAAGAACTGTTAGCATGGAAAGCTTCTGCGAGAAGAAAACCACTTGTGATCAGGGGAGCCCGGCAAGTTGGCAAATCAACGCTGGTTCGGGAGTTTTCCAGGGAATATGGCTCGTTTATTGAATTAAATCTTGAACGCAGTGATGATTTGCAATTGTTTAAACCAGATAGCCTGAATGATATCCTGGAAGCGATACTATTAAGGGAGCATATCTCATTAAGAAATGATTCATTCCTACTTTTTATAGATGAAATCCAGGAATCTCCAAAGGCTATCAAACTGTTACGCTTCTTCTATGAAGATTTTCCCGAAATACATGTGATATGTGCTGGCTCTTTGCTGGAGCACGCCATTAAGGATATACCATCTTTCCCGGTTGGCAGAATACAACAAATTATTCTTCATCCATTTGATTTTGAGGAGTTTTTAAGCGCTAAGGGCAATGCGCAGATTTTGAATCTTTTAAATAATATTCCGCTGAAACCGTTTGCTCATGAGATTATCCTGAATCTGTTTCATGAATATGCGATTATTGGCGGGATGCCCGAGGTAGTAGTTAACTATATAGAAAACAAAACATTTACCGGTTTAAAGGAAGTATATGAAGAAATATGGCAGACCTACAAAGATGATATAGAAAAATACGGGAAGAATTACACGGAGAAAAAAGTACTTCGTCATATTATTGAAACCGCTGCACACGAGAAGGACCGCATTACTATGGCTGGTTTTGGCAATTCAAATTACAAAAGCCGGGAAATTGGGGAAGCATTAAGGGCATTACATAAATCAAGGCTCATTCAGCTTATCTATCCTACGATCAGTACAAGACCACCGCAAGAGGTTGACTTTACAAGAAAACCCAGGCTTCAATTTCTGGATACCGGATTACTGAATTATATGTTAGGAATTCAATCGCAATTAATCGGATTGAATGATTTAAGTGACTTTTACAGAGGAAAAATCATTCAGCACATTGTTTTTCAGCAACTTCAATCCCAGGAATCTCATTTGGGGAATGATATTCATTTCTGGGTACGGGAAAAGACGAATACCAGTTCTGAAGTTGACCTAATCTATCAGTATAAGCAGTTCTTAATTCCAATTGAAGTGAAATCCGGTCCACAGGGAAGATTGAGATCTTTGCATCAATATATGGAAAGGACAAATCATACTTTTGCAATTCGACTTCTGGCAAACAAGCAATCCGTTGAAACAGTTGTAACACCTGCAGGAAAGGAATTTAAGTTATTAAACCTGCCATATTATCTTGCTTGCCGGATTCCTCAGTATATAGATTGGATGGTTAACAGAGATACTCATCAGCTGAGTTAATGTATCAACCTGCAAATTATCGCTTCCACCCCGCAGAGATCACCACAATGGCTCCGCCCAGGACAAAGAGGGCGCCCAGCAGACTGAGAAGGGAAAAGGACTCCGGCTCAATCCATGAAACATGCATCCGGGTGAGGATGGCCATGGTCACAAAAGTGATGATGGGGTTCAGGGTGATGATCACACTCACCCGGGTGGCTTCGGTGTATTTGATGGCCAGTGCCAGCGATCCGTAGGCCAGTACAGTGTTTAATCCCAGGTAGCTCAGGATGTACCAGTTTAAAGCAGTCATGCCACTGAGTTGTGAGAATTTCACAAAAGGAGAGAGGGCAAGCGCACAGACTCCGTAGATAAAGAGGTTCAGCTGATTGGGCGCAATTTTCTGCAACAGCACCTTCTGACTGGTGGCAAAAGACGCCCAGGCAAGTCCGCCGCCCAGCACCAGCATTATCCCGAGAGTGAAGTTCTCTCCCCCTGAGACCAGGTCGTGCAGCTGCTCCGAATAGAAAAGACCGATGCCGGCAAGCACCAGGATAAATCCCACAATGTGCTTCCAGTTTACATGCTCCCTGAAAATAATGATCCCCGACAGGGCAAAACTCACCGGGGCAATCTGGATAAAGATCTGTGAGCTGGAAGGGGATACATATTTGATCCCGGCTATGAACCCTGTGTAGTTCAGCGCCAGGAAGAGCGCAGCCAGCAACAGCAAGGGAGGGGGACGCAGGAAGATCCTGAAATCTTTACGTCTGAAGATAATGGTCCATGTTCCCAGCATCAGGAAGGCAAAAAGGAACCTGAACCAGACCACTGTGACGGGCGACAGATCGTAGGTGATCACCTTCAATACGATGGCCATAAATCCCCACATCGAGGCTGTGAAGGCGGCATACAGGACTCCTTTCCTGTTATCGGTTCCCATTTACCAGGCGATATCCATTTCGTCCACCAGGTATCCTGCCCCGGCATATTTGTCTATGATAAACAGAACATACCTGATATCCACAGTGATGTTGCGACAGAGGTCCGGATCGTAATGTACATCGCTCATGGTCCCTTCCCAGTTGCGGTCAAAATTGATCCCGATCAGGCGACCGTCGGCATCCATCACAGGGCTTCCTGAATTGCCCCCTGAGGTGTGGTTGGAAGCGATAAAGCAGACCGGCATGGTGCCATCCACTCCGTACTTCCCATAGTCTTTTGATTCATACAGGTCCGTTAGTCTTGCCGGGATTGCATAGTCCACAAAACCTTCCGTCCCTTTATCCATGATGCCCGAAAGGGTGGTATAGTGCTGATAGTGAACTCCATCTCTGGGCTGATAGCCATCTACCTTCCCATAGGAAAGGCGCATGGTAAAGTTGGCGTCAGGATAGAGCACCCGGTCATTCTCCATCTCCAGCAATGCTGCCATATAGGTTTTATAGTTTCTATCCAGTGCACTCTTAATTTTTCCATATTCAGGAATGATACCTACCCGGTAGAGCTCCATAAACTGGTTCAGGTATACCAGTATGGGATCTTTCTCAATCTTCTTGATGGCCACTTCCGGATCTTTGCTGTATTTGGCAAACAGTTTGGTCAGTTTCTCTTCATTGTTAAAGAGCGTTTTGCTGTAAACTACCTCTGCAAACTTCGTGAAATCTCCCTGATGCTTCTCCACCACATCCCCATAAAAAGCCGGGGCAAAGGAGGAGGGCATCTCGGTAAAATATGCCTTCATCATGGCAGCAAAAGTCTCCTGGTCGATGGGTCTGTGGTAGTTTTTATAAAAGCGTGCCATCTGTCTCTCCAGCTGCTCTGCTTCAGCTCCCTGGCTCATCATTCGGCTGATGCGGGAAGCCTGCCTGAAAAGCTCTACCGACATGATCGCTTCATTCATCATATCCATGGCTGTTCCGTACTTCTCACGTTCACCATACAGTGACTCAAATTGGGCATGCACTCTGTCGTATTTCAGCTGGCGCTCACCATCAGCATCCACCCACGCCCTGAACATTTCCTCTTCCTCCAGTTTTACCTCCACAGCATGGTTCCGGGTGAGTCCCAGGATGATACCCTGCCACTTTTTCCAGGAGTTACTTACTCCGCGAAATTTGCTGGCATACTGGATCCTGACCACATCGCTCTGTTTCATGTATTTGTCCATGATCTCCAGGCGGGTGGTCCTCAGACCGATCTTCAGGGGAAGACTTGTTTCGAGCATGGAACGCACCTCTGCAGAGTAAAGGTACTGAGTGGTGGAGCCCGGGTAGCCCATCACCATGGTAAAATCACCTTCCTTCACTCCTCCTGCTGCAATCTCCAGGTGTTTTCTGGGCTGGTAGGGCTGGTTGGACGGATCATAAGGTGCCGGCTTATTATCTTCGTCGGCATACACCCTGAAGATGGAAAAATCGCCAGTATGCCTGGGCCACATCCAGTTGTCCTGGTCAGCACCAAAGTTACCGATCGATTCGGGCGGGGCCCCCACCAGGCGTACATCTCTGAATGTTTCATATACAAACATATAGTAGGCATTGCCATAATAGAACGGGCGGATCTGGGCATCCAGATGAGTCTCTTTTTTGGCCGCCTCAAGAAGCTCTCCCTTTTTCGTCTCTATGTACCTGTTGTACTCCATTGGGTCCAGCTCCCTGGTAATCCCTTCAGTCATCTCTTTGGTGACATCTTGAATGTACCTGAGATAGGTCACTGTCAATCCTTCATTGGGCAACTCCTCGTCTCTGCTCATGGCCCAGAACCCATCGGTCAGGTAATCGTTCTCCACGGAGCTGTGCGACTGGATGGTTCCGTAACCACAATGGTGGTTGGTAAGCAGCAATCCGTCGGCCGAAATCATCTCACCGGTACACCCCCGGCCAAAGATCACCAACGCGTCATTCAGACAATCCTGGTTGATGCTATATATATCTTCCGCACTGAGCCTCAGGCCTGCCTCCTGCATCTCTTCAATGTTGTACTTTTGCAGCAACAGGGGAATCCACATTCCCTCCTCTGCCCGAACACTGATGTTTCCGGCAGACAAAAACAGCACTGCCATCATTATTATCTTCTTCATCTTTGATCCTCTATTATTTTATTAAACCTACAAACTCTTTTAATTCACTGTATACTTTCTGAACGGGAAGTCCCATCACGTTGAAATAGCTTCCTACAATCTTCTCCACTGCAATGTGACCGATCCACTCCTGAATTCCATAGGCACCTGCCTTGTCATAGGGTTTGTATTGATCCACATAGCGCTCAATCTCTTCCCTTTCCAGCCTGGAAAAACTTACGTCTGTTACAACATGGAAGGCTCTCCTTGCATCGACCGACCTGAGACATACTCCGGTAAACACCTGGTGTGTATCTCCTGAAAGGTTTTCGATCATCCCAATTGCCTCTTCCCTGTGGGCCGGCTTGCCCAGCTCTTTCTCGCCGTGCCACACAATGGTATCGGCAGTAAGCAGCACCTGATGCTTCTCCATGGGAGCAATATATGCATCGGATTTATGTTCTGCCAGATATTGTGCAATCTCGCCCCCGGTAAGATGCTCAGGATACTCCTCATGGATGTGTTCTGTGGCAACCACCCTGAAAGGGATTCCCAGTTCTTTCATCAGGGCCGCTCTGCGCGGAGATTGCGAGGCCAGCAATATTTCATATGAACTTAGATAATCCAAAAGACCTTAATACTTAAATCCTGCCAGGTAGAATACCACCACCGAGTAGAGGATCCCCGCCAGCATAACCAGCTTGATCAGGAGGCTGGCTCGTCTGTAGCCCCTCTTGTCCCTGGCCAGCAGCACCTGAATAGCCAACAAGATCAATGGCAGCGCCAGGAACAATGCAAAGTAAATCAGGGAGATATAATCCAATGGATCGACCGAGAAAACAATATATTTCAGCAACAGGAATATAAGTGTCCCCAGGGTCCCGGCTATCATAACCACCACTGCGATCCTGGTCCAGAAGGTACCAAGAACGATCGGTACAGTCTTCATTCCATACGCACTGTCGCCCTCAAAATCCTCTGCATCTTTAATTATCTCCCTGATCAGGGTGGTGATGAAGGCAAAAAAACTAAATGCACTCACCCAGGCAACCAGGTAGCTGAAGCTGGCGTTGTTTCTGAGCATGACCTCCCCATACTCACGGTTCAGGAGGGGGATTTCGAACAATATCACCATCAATGGAACCAGTCCGGTGAGAATCGATACAGCCAGGTTACCAACAAGGAACTGCCGCTTATAGTTTGTGGAGTAGAACCAGAGCAATCCTGTGGCAATCAGAAAAACCATGGAGAGCGAAGGCAGTTTGATATAAAACGCCAGGTACACCCCAATGCCCACACCCATGATGTTCATTACTGCATGAAGTATCAGGGCTATGCGCCTGTGGATCTTTACCCCCACCACTACCCGCTTAGGTTTGTTGATCAGATCTGCCTGGGTATCGAAATAATCATTGATGATGTAACCGGCAGCTGCAATGAGCATGGTGGAGAACACCAGCAGGGTAAACTGAAAATCGCCGAACTGAAGATCAAATGAGGAGGATGGAAGCAGGGGTTCCATGATCAGGTAACGCATGGCATACTGAGTAAACGCAATGATCAGAAGGTTGGGTAACCTCACCAGTCTCAATATGGATTGAATTTTCCTTATCATCTTTCAACGTTACCAGGCAAAAGTTTCTCCATCCAACCATCTTCCATGCAGACGGAGGACCTGCTCAATGACATCGCGTGCACAACCCATGCCTCCCCCGTACGGAGAGATATAGTGGGCCACCGATTTTATCTCCTCTACTGCATCGGATGGACAACACGGTACACCTGCTTTTTTCATTACCTCGTAATCGGGCAGGTCGTCGCCCATGTAGAGCACCTCTTCGGGTGTAAGACCGTATTTAAACAGGAAATCATTAAAGTCGTCGGGCTTGTAGAAGGAAGCCAGGTAGATATCGGTGATGCCCAATCCCCTGAACCGGAGTGCGACCGACTCTGTATTTCCTCCTGTGATAATGGCGATGGGATAACCACGCTTGACTGCATATTGCATGGCATATCCATCCTTGGTATTCATGGAACGCATGATCTCCCCGGAGGGGTGCAGGTATACTTCGGGACTGCTAAGCACTCCGTCCACATCAAATGCAAATGCCTTTACTGCCTTTAATCCTTCTTTAAAATTGGTCATGCAACAAAATCACTTCAGGGGTTATTCCTCCCGGGACCTCCCAATATCCCGGCTTATAAAAGTATACAATTTCTCCCACTCGGGATGGTTCTTCAGCAATTCAATATGTCTGAGCATGGTTTCCTGGTCATCACGTACGGCCGGACCGGTCTGTGCCTCCTTTGCCCCCACCCTGATGATCTTCTGAAAGGTCTCTTCCAGCAGCGGATCGAGCAGATCGTGGTCGAGATTCTGATCCTTCAGGAGCTGCTGTGCCACATGGACCATGTGGTTGGAAAAGTTATTGGCAAAAACCGCCGCCATATGGATCACCAGCCTGGTGGCTGAATTGGCTAACTCCACTTTGTCATACACAGAAGCTGCCAGTTCTGTCACCGATGCAGTCACTTCATCGGAGGAACCTTCCACCAGGCATGGAACCTGTGAAGGTGAAACCGGACTGGTCTTACTCAGAGTCTGCAAAGGGTAGAACACTCCGTACCTGGGAAAAATCCCCTTAAACACCTCCATGGAGAGTCCGCCGGCAGTGTGGAGCCAGATACCTTCACAATGGCGAAAGTGCCCTGCAACTTCAGACACTGCCCCGTCGGGTACACAAACCAGGTAAAAACCAGCCTGTTGCGGCACTTCCCGGGGATCGGTGGTCGCCCGGATTCCAAGCTCCAGGGCCAGCATCTCTGCCGGCTCAGCGGTTCTTGAATAGACACAGTCGATCTTGTGTCCGGATAAATGGAGATGCCGGGCAATGTGTGTAGCCACATTCCCGGCACCTATGATTACAATATGAGATGTTTCAGATCCGATGATCTGGTTTTTAGAAGCAATATTTGTTCTCTTCAATCAACTGGTCAGCAATCCTTCTGCGGGCTTCCTTCACATTCACACCTGCCACCGAAGTAAAATTAGAGATTCCTTTCTCAAGCAGATCGAGTACCTCGCCATTGGCAAACGAGTAGGTCGTATCTCTGGCAAACTTGGCGATCCGCGCAGCCGCATCATAAACAAATACATCGGCCATGTCGCGATAGAGTTTGGTCTCCTCTTCGCCTTTCATGGACTCCATCTTCTTCAGGCGCAGTACCACCGACTCGGCGACATACACCTGGATGATGCAGTCGGAGATGTTGCTGAGGATCTCCTGCTCCTGTACCAGCGTGCGGTTGAACTTATCCGAGGCTGACTTCAGAAGCATCAGGACCACCTTTTTCAGGTTGGCTACATACTGATCCTTCTCTTCAAACCATCCTTCTGCCGGCGCGGGTGCTCCGTTCATCTTTTTCACCTCTTCAAAAGCCTCCCCGGCCAGTTCCATGATCGGCAACACTCCCCTGGCTCCTTTTTTCAGGACGCTATCCACCAACAGAAGCCGGTTGATCTCGTTGGTCCCTTCAAAGATCCGGTTGATCCTAGAATCGCGGTACCCTTTTTCGATCATCATCTCGGCCGAAAAACCCATACCTCCATGGATCTGTACGCCTTCGTCCGCCACATAATCGAGCGCTTCGGATGCAAATACCTTCATGGCTGCTGCCTCCACAGCAAAATGGTTGAACGCCTCCATGGTGTTCCTTCCCTTGTCGTCACCTTTGGCCACGTAATAGGCAATGGCATCGTCCAGGGCTTTGCTGGCACGGTAAACCGAGCACTCTGTGGCAAAGGTCCTGATTACCTGTTCGGCCAGCTTGTACTTGATGGCGCCGAACTGGGAGATCAGGCAGTTGAACTGCTTTCTCTCATTGGCATACTGCACCGACTGGTCAATAGCTTTCTTGGCCGAGCCAATCACATTGGCACCCAGCTTGATCCGGCCCATATGCAGAATGTTCAGTGCGATCCTGAATCCCTCACCACGCTTTCCAAGCATGTTTTCCACAGGCACCTTCACATCGTTAAAGAAGATCTGACGGGTGGAGGAACCCTTGATCCCCATTTTCTTCTCCTCAGGATTGAAGATAATCCCTTCAAAATCACGATCCAGGATAAAGGCACTCAACACCCGGTCGTTATCGATTTTGGCAAAAACAGTCATCACATCAGCAAATCCACCATTGGTGATCCACATCTTGGCACCATTTATTACATAGTGTTTCCCATCTTCGGAGAGTACCGCTTTGGTGGTTCCGGAATTGGCGTCCGAACCTGCGCCCGGCTCTGTGAGGCAATAGGCACCAATCAGTTCGCCTGTAGCCAGTTTAGGGATGTACTTTGCACGCTGCTCTTCATTTCCATAGTAGAGAATGGGAAGTGTACCTATCCCGGTATGACATGAGTAAGCTACTGCATAGGAGTATCCCGCACCCAGTATTTCACTGGAATACATGTTGGTAATGAAGCTCTGACCGAATCCCTCATACTCTTCCGGGATGGTAATTCCCAACAGACCCAATTCGCCCGATTTCTCAAGCAAACTTCTCATCAGTCCCTCTTCCTGGGCATCGATGCGGTCGGCCACCGGAAAGACTTCTGTCTCCAGAAAATCCTTGCAGGTTTCGCCGATCATTCTCTGCTCCTCATCCAACTCTTCAGGGATAAATACATCGGCAGGACTGGTCTCTTTTACCAGGAATTCGCCACCGGTTATTAATTTCTTCTCTTCCATTATCAGTTAGTTTTTGCTCGTTTTACTCGCAGGTTAGTTTACTCGCTTCGCTCGTGTTAGTATGTTAGTAAGTTAGTAATGATAATTCTAACATTCTAACACTCTAACATTTTCCTATAAATCTAACGACATGGCAACTAATTCGGCTATATCGTAGTTCTTCATTTCTTCTTCCTTATTCTTGTACTTAATACCATCGGTCATCATTATCATGCAGTAGGGACAGGCCGTTGCTATGATGTCGGCACCGGTCTTCAGGGCATCTTCTGTCCTCTCAAGAAAGACCTCCTTCTCCCCTTTCTCAGCCTCCTTGAACATCTGTCCGCCCCCGGCTCCACAGCACAGTGCAAAGCTTCTGTTCCGGTCCATTTCAAGGGTGGTGGACGGAAGTGCATCCAGCACCTGGCGGGGAGCTTTGTATTCGTTGTTGGCCCTTCCCAGGTAACAGGGATCGTGGAAGGTGATCTTCTTTCCGGAGAGAGAACCTCCGTTCAATGTCAGCTTTCCTTCGTCGATCCGGTCGCGTAAAAACTGCGAATGGTGCACCACCTTATAGGTACCGCCCAGGTCGGGGTATTCGTTTTTAAAGGTATTAAAAGCGTGTGGATCGCAGGTGAGGATCTTTTTCACTTCGTATCCTTCAAACACCTCGATATTCATCAGTGCCTGCATCTGGAACAGCATTTCGTTGCCGGCCCGGCGGGCCACATCTCCGCTGGTTCCCTCTTCAACGCCAAGTACCGCATAGGAGATACCCAGGTGGTTCAATACCTTTGCAAATGCAGTACTTACCTGCTTGTAACGGTCGTCAAAAGCACCGGCACTTCCCACCCATAACAGGTATTCGGGTTTCTCCCCTTTGGCCAGCAGATCGGCCATCACCGGTACCTCCACCTTGCCCTCGGCCCACAACATGCGGTCTTCCGGCGAGAATTGCCAGGGTGCTCCGTTATTCTCAATGTTCGAAAAGATGGCATTCAGCTCGCCGGGGGCGGCCGATTCCTCCATAACCAGATAGCGCCTCATTCCCATAATCAGGGAGGGATGGTTGATGTTGATGGGACACTCCTGTGCACATGCATTACAGAGTGTACATGCCCACAACTCCTCTTCAGAGATAAAGTCCCTGATAAGCGAACGATTGTCTGAATACTCTTTCCCGTTCTTTACCAGTCCGGGACCCTTCTCCTTCATCCTGGCCCTTACATCCATTACAATTTTCCTGGGAGATAGCTTTTTGCCGGTCAGGTTGGCGGGACATACAGAGGTACATCTTCCGCATTCGGTACACGCCAGCGAATCGAAGTAGTTCTTCCAACTTACATCCTCCACATCGAGGATGCCAAAACGTTCCGGGGTCTCCTCTTCAACTTCTGCTCCTTCTGGGGGAGAAGCAAATGCCAGATCGGGATCCATCATGATTTTCACCTCTTTAGTTATACTCTCCATGGTATCAATCTTGCCCAGGGGCTCGAGCCGGCTCAAGAATACATTGGGAACCGACATAAACACATGGAAGTGCTTGGAATAGGGAAGGTAGTTGGCAAATACAAAAATCAATCCGATATGGAGCCACCAGTTGAGCTCGTGCCAGAAGTGGCTACCCGAACCGGCACGGATAAATCCAGCCAGCATCGTGCTTACCGGGTATACTCCTTCGATCTCATGCCCGGCCTCAGCGGCTGTAAGCAGGTAGAAGGTATTCATGCCCAGCAGCGAAACCATCAGCAGAAATATAATGGTCAACGCAATGTTTGCATCCAGATGGGAGATGTGCTTCATCTCGATCCCGGAGAAGCGCTTCACATTCATAAAGAGTCTTCTGAACAGAAAGATAATGATGGCAATGGCAATAACCAGGGCAAAAATATCGCCCGAAGCCATGATAATATTATATACCACACCCAGGAAAGCGAGTACTTTTTCGGTTCCGAATAGACCATCGATCACCATTTCGATGCTCCCAATCAGGATCACGAGGAATCCCCAGAATACCAGGGCATGCAGCAATCCCATGACCGGTCTGCGGAAGATCTTGGTCTGGCCAATGGCTACTTCCATCATCACACCAAAACGGCGACCCAGTTGTTTCACTGGAAATCCACCCCGTGTCTGCTTGAAGAATCCGATAAATCTACGGGTGGTATACCCGAAAACCCCCAGGGTGACCAGGAGGGTAACCAGGAAAATAATCTGCTTGTCCATAAAGGAGGATTAAGATAAAAACCTATTGGGCCTTGGCCGCCTTGATCTCACTGATCAGTTCAGGAAGCACCTTCAACGCATCTCCTACGATCCCGTAATCGGCCGATTCAAAAATCGGGGCATCCTTGTCCGTATTTACGGCCACAATGCACTTGGAAGAGTTCACACCCGCCAGGTGCTGGATGGCACCGGAAATACCGAAAGCCATGTAGAGATTGGGCGCAATGATCTTCCCGGTCTGACCGGTATGCTCCTCATGGGGACGCCATCCCTCATCCGATACCGGCCTGGAACAGGCTGTTGCTCCTTCAAGTACAGCAGCAAGCTCTTCGATGGGTGCCCAGTTATCGCCCGACTTCATGCCCCGTCCACCTGAGATAACCACATCTGCATCGGTAAGCAACAGTTTGCCCTCCTGCTTCTGTACATCCTTGATGGTGGTAAGGGCCGAGGAGGCATCCACACCCGGCTCAAAGGCTTCCACAGCTGCAGAACCTCCAGTTTCATTGATCTCATAAGAGTTCTGAGCCAGAGTCAAAATGGCTGATCCGGAAAGTACCTTCACTTTTCCATAAGCTTTCCCGCTAAACACCTTTTTGGAAACCACCAGCGGATCGACCGACTCCGGAACTGCTGTTACACCGGAGGCCAGGCCTGCTTTCAGTTTCACTGACAAACGGGGAGCAATGGCTTTCCCGGTATTGTTGTTGGCCAGGACCAACACTTTGGCTCCACTCTTTTCCATGGCAGCAGCAATAATCTGAGTGTAGAGCTGATTATCCAGTCCTTCGGATACACCAGCTACACTCAATACACTGTTTGCACCATAAGCGCCCAGGCTTGACAGTTCATCCTGGTCCACATTCCCAATGGATAGTGCAGTTACAGTTCCACCGGTCATTCCGGCTACCGCTTTTGCGTAAGAAACCAATTCGTAAGAGAGCTTCTTGAATTTGCCATCCCAGTTTTCGTTATAAACCAATACAGACATAATATATAAGTTAGTAAGTTATCAAGTTAATGGGTTAATTTAGAGGACTTTTGCCTCGTTTTGAAGCAGTCCGACCAATTCCTTCACGTTATCGGCTTCCACCATTTTACAGGGAGCCTTGGGCTCGGGCATGGCAAACTCCTGGGTTTCGGTCAGGGTTTCAGCATCCACTGCCGGCACCACCTGCAAAGGCTTTTTCCTTGCCATCATGATCCCGCGCATTGCAGCAATTCTGGGCTCTTTAGCAATCCCTTTCTGAACCACACCTACGAAAGGAGCCGGTACTGATACCTCTTCTTTCCCTCCATCGATATCACGGGTGATTGTAACTTCTTCGCCATTCATGGTAAGTCCGGAAATGGCCGATACAGACGGTACATCCAGGATCTCTGAAAGCATTCCTCCCACAGCCGAACCATTGTAATCACTGGATTCAATCCCGCAAAGAATCACCCCAAAATCACCACTCCCGGCTACTGATGCAAGTTGAGCGGCTACATAGTGAGCATCCCCTGCTTCACCATCCACCCTGATGGCATCATCAGCGCCAATGGCAAGGGCTTTTCTTAAGGTTGGCTCCACGGAAGCGGGTCCAACACTTACTACAGTCACCCTGGAGACCCCATTGGAAGTATCTTCTTTCAGCTCCATGGCCCGGGTCAGGGCCAGTTCATCCCACGGATTGATGATCCACTGCACTCCACCATCATCAAAGGAGGTGTTGTCGGCAGAAAACTTCACCTTGGTGGTGGTATCCGGTACATTGCTAATACAAACTAAAATACGCATTTCTGGTAGTTTTTTAAACGTGACAAATATAGAAGAATTCTAAAAACGAAACACAAATATAGAGTTATCTAAAATCAATACAAAAAGAAGTGCGATATAGGTCTGGGTCAGGACATTAATACCATACATTCTTAAGGTGCAAAATTGGCACCTCAAGTTCTATACATTCAGTAAAACCAACAATAACAAAAGCATGAACAAAGGAAACAGGTAGGCTTCAAAAGAAAAGAAAAACAATAACTTGATATTCCAAATTGGAATATCAAGTTGGGAACTAAGTTATCCTCTAAATATAGTATTGGAGCCTATTGCATCACAAAATGTGATACATGCACAACCTTATCCGGTAATAAAGCTTAAATAATTCTCCCGGTTTATCACTGAAAACGAGGCAGTGGGATAGGCCTTTCTCCAGGACAAAGGTTCTTTCGAAATCTTGGTGCCGAATTTAACTTCATAGGCAGAGAGCTCGCCACCTTTTTCTTCGATCAGATCGATCTCCGGACCGGAATAGGTGCGCCAGTAATAAGGATTCAACACTGCCTGCCTATAACTATTTCGCTTTTGCCGTTCAATAATTAAAAAATTCTCCCAGAGTTGACCCTGGTCATTTCGTGAACTCAGGGGATTGAAATTATTAATCAATGCATTCCGAATTCCCAGGTCACAAAAGTAAAGTTTATCCATTTTTGTAAGCTCTTTGTGCAAATTCCTGCTAAACCCTCCCAGGCGAAACAGGACGAATGATTTCTCCATCAGGTCTATGTATGACGATACTGTTTCTTTACTCATTTGCAGGGAAGATGCAAGCTCATTCATTGATACCAGCGACCCGATCTGGTATGCAAGCAGTTTAAGTAAATCTGAGATTTTTCGTGAGTTGCGGATATTGGTAAGTTCAAGAACATCCTTGTAAAGGTAGGAGGAAGTCAGTTCGTAGAGTTTTTTTTGCTTCCGCTCTGCATTGGCTGTGGTAAGTATATCCGGATAGTTACCGTAGATAAGAAACTCCTCCAGCTTTGCATCGAGGTCAAGTTTATTGTAATGGGATAAAAGCTCCTCTATTGCAACAGGAAATAAGGTAAAACTGTTGGTTCTCCCTGTTAAGGGCTCCCTGGTTCTATTCGCTAGTTCAAGGGATGAGGATCCCGTAAGGATGATCTTCAGTTTCGGGAAATGATCATGAAGTAATTTGACATTTATTCCTGCATCAGGAATCCGCTGAGCTTCATCTATGTACAAGAGATCAAGACCCTCTACCAGCAAACTCATCTTTGATACGTCGCGGGACGACAAAACATCCATATATCTCAATTCATCTGCATTGACAGCCAGGTGTTTCAATGAGAGTTCTTCAAGGATTGCTTTTATCAATGTGGTTTTACCAGTTTGCCTGGCACCATATAAAAGAACCACCTGATCATTCTGAAGAATGGCCTGCTTTAGTGTCTTCTTTAGTGATCTAGAGATGATCATTTTTGAAATAAAGATAATATATTCTCTCAATTAATGCAAATTAGGAGAATATGTTATCCTAATTACAAATTTATTAACCTGTTTCACTGATCAGCTTTAGCCGCTGGGGATCGACAACTTCAATATTCTTGTTTTCAAGAGCAATGATACCCTCTTTTTCAAACTCTTTGAGGAACTTGATCACGCTCTCCACCGAGATGGAGGCAAAATCGGCTATGTCCTGCCGGGAGAGGTGGCTGAATACAGATTCATGGATAAAGACTTCCGAAGTCAGGTAGATAAGTGCCGAAGCCAGCTTACCTCGCATCTGTTTGTAGGATAAGCTGGCTACGAGTTCCATCAAATGATTTTCACTGTTGTAGTTCTTGGAGGTGATCCGGAAACCAAATTCGGGATTGGTCTGCAGCAGGCCTTTGAGACTCCTCTTATCTATCATTAAAAGCTCTGAATCTTTCAGGGCGACTGCCGAATATGAATAGACCTTCTCGCCAAACAGGGTTGAAAATCCAAGGAAATCGCCGCTTCTTAAAATCCAGAGGTTCTGGGCCTTTCCTTTTCCCGTCTGCAGGTACACCTTGACAAGCCCCGACTGGATGAACAATACATGAGGGGCAAATGCACCCTGCTTGAATATGGTCTCCCCTTTCAGGTAGGTGATTTGGGTTCTGTTTTCACTGAGGGAATCGAGCTCCTGTTTTGAAATCAGCTGAAAACAATCCGGTTCCTCTTTCCTGCCGGGACCACCCTGTGGTATATTCTTATTCGACATGGAGCAAAGATAATCGAAAACTGGAAAATAATAGGAAAAAAACTATCACCCCCGGCACGCCTTTTGGAGGCTCAATCCAGCTAAATCAGGATCTTTGTCGAAACAAAAAAACAACACAAAAGATGAAAATGTTACACACAAATTTGCACGAGTTTGAAACTGCAGCTGAACTTGAAAAATACATTAGCGAGAATGAAAATGTAATGGTATGCTGTGGCCGCATGGGTCCCATGTGTATTCCTGTCTATGGAGTCATGGAAGAACTGGAAGAGGAGCGCGAGAATATAAAATTCGCCGTCATGGCCTTTGATTGGCCCGAAGCAGGGATCATAAGGAACGATCCTGCATGCCGTGGATTTATGGGTCTTCCCTTTACCATGTATTATAAAAATGGCCAGGTAGCACACGCCACCAGCAGCATTCAGAACATGCAGCAGGTGAACGCCATCCTGGATGAGCACTTCAGCACTTCAAACGTAGAGAATGTTTAGTAATGAGTGGGGACGAGATATTTGATGTAATTATTGTGGGCGGAGGAGCAGCCGGCTTAAGTGCCGGGATATACAGCTCCCGTGCCCGACTCTCCACCCTGATCCTGAATGAAGGAGCAATAGGTGGCC
>JAGLPR010000068.1 GCA_023137255.1 Bacteroidales bacterium
GAATTTATCTGCATCGAAAGGGTGGAGGGTGATCCCGTCGGGAAGCTCCATGGCAGGTTTCAAAGAGGTAAACAGGTCGACCTGAAATTCAGGCAGGCTCCTGGCCAGCAGCACCAGGTCATACAGAAGTCCCTCATTCAGGAAATAGGCCAGGTACCTGTTGCCCGGTCTGTATTGCATCTCCCTGAATCGGCGACGCACCAATGGCGGAACCACCTCAATGACCGAAGAGCCAGGATCCTTGCTGTATGAGAGTGCCAGCACCCGGTCGCAAGATTTAATGATCAACCGGGTGTGCTGCTTTAGGAGCCACCCTTGCCAGGCCGACCCCCCGTCACAGCGGTAGTGATCGAGGTGCAGAAAAAAATGGTGACCCACACCAATTCTCCTTACACCCGGCACCGGTTTTCGCAAGGCCAGCGCTCCCACTATATCATAGAAGTTAAATACCACCTCGGGCTGAAGGAGACCAATTTCCCTCCTGATCCGGTGCGCCTCCGAGATATAAGTTGGAAAACGCAGCAGGTTGTAGAGCAGAGTGCGCCCAATGTAAATTCCTTTTTTATTTGGTGTACGGAGGAACCAGGGACTTTGAAAAGTGTATAGCTTTTCAGGGAAGCATTTATTGAAATAGTCCGGTATTACCTTGTGGGGGTTTCCTCCCACAAAGACTGCCTCCACAACGTGCCCGGCCTCCTCAAGATGCTCTTTCAAAGCAATGGCCTGGGACATATGCCCTTTCCCCTCTCCCTGTACAATGAAAAAACACCTGGCCATAAGCTTCAGGGATTAGGGATGTGGCGAAAGGGATCTTTTTTTGATAGGCGATTCATCCTTAGACTGCTGATCTGGGAAAGAAGCAGTCCCAGGATCACAATGAAGATCCCTATGATTTTTAGCAATGGCATCGCTTCCTTCAAAATGAAAAATGAGAGTATAGCAGTTACTACGGGAATCAGGTTAACAAAAATATTGGATTTTGCTGCCCCCAGTTCCCTGATCCCAATGGCCATAAATATAAAGCAGATTCCCGATCCAAACACTCCAAGATATCCCACAGCCAGGAGACTATGGGTACTCACATGACTGAAGTCGAGGTGCGGGACCTCGAAGATCAGGAACATGGGTAAAAACAGAAGCAGACCGTAGAAACTCTGGTATGCTGTAATGGTGATGGGCGTATAATCATCCGTCAGTCTCTTAACAACCAGGGTATAGCTCACGGCCGATAACACCGCCACAAACATCAACACTATTCCCAGGGGATTGGCAGCCAGGCCACCGCTTTTGGTGAGCACCACCAGCAAAACACCCCCAAAAGAGATCACAAGCCCAAAATAGTTCATGGGGGTCAGTTTCTCCCTGAAAAAATAGTAGGCTCCAAAAGGTACAATCAGAGGGATGGTGGAGATAATTACGGCCCCAACTGTAGCAGTAACCATGGTGAGTCCGTAGGCCTCTCCCAGGAAGTAGAAGAAAGGTTCCACAATGGCCATCAGCAGGAACCACTTCTGGTCCTTGCGCCTGATCCTGTTCAGTCTTTTGAACAGCAGGGCAAATCCAAACAGGAAGAAGATAGATACAAAAAGCCTGAAACTTACTATGGTGATGGGCCTGAAAGATTCATTGGCAATTTTAAACGTGACAAAAGAAAATCCCCAGAAGATCATCGTCAGGATGACCAGGAAATATACCCCTGCCCTGGATTTGCTCATCAGGCTGCCTTGAGGCGCTTCAGGTTGGCCTTCTCCAGTTTCTCCCTGGCATACTTGATCCCGATATTTATATCACCAGGATTCTCCTTGGAAGGAAGCTCGAACATGGCATCCATCATGATGGCTTCACAGATGGAACGCAATCCGCGTGCCCCAAGCTTAAACTCAACCGCCTTCTGCACGATGTAGTTCAACACCTTCTCATCCCAGGTCAACTTGATCCCATCCATTTCGAACAGTTTCTCGTACTGCTTGATGATGGCATTCTTTGGTTCGGTGAGTATCCTGCGAAGAGTTTTTTCGTTGAGCGGGTCCAGATAGGTGAGAACCGGCAGCCGCCCAATGATCTCGGGAATCATTCCAAAAGATTTCAGATCCTGGGGCGCCACGTACTGAAGCAGGTTGTCCTTGTCCACCCTGTCAACCTTCTTGGCCGCATTGTATCCCACCACCTGTGTGTTAAGGCGATTGGCAATTTTATTCTCTATGCCGTCAAACGCACCCCCCGCAATAAACAGTATGTTCTTGGTATTGACCGGGATCATCTTCTGGTCGGGATGCTTTCGCCCTCCCTGTGGCGGGACATTGATGATGGAACCCTCCAGCAGTTTCAGCAGTCCCTGCTGTACACCTTCTCCGGATACATCCCTGGTAATGGATGGGTTATCGCTCTTGCGGGCGATCTTGTCAATCTCATCGATAAAAACGATTCCCTTTTCGGCAGCCTCCACGTTGTAATCGGCCACCTGCAGCAGCCTGGTCAGTACACTTTCAATGTCCTCTCCCACATAGCCTGCCTCGGTAAGCACAGTGGCATCCACAATGGTGAAAGGCACATGGAGCAAGCGCGCAATGGTCCGGGCCAGCAGGGTTTTCCCTGTTCCGGTCTCACCCACCAGCACGATGTTTGATTTCTCAATCTCAATCTCCTCTTTGCTCTCCAGCTGCATCAGACGCTTATAGTGGTTGTAAACCGCCACAGCGATGTATTTCTTGGCTTCCTCCTGTCCGATCACATACAGATCGAGGAAACTTTTAATTTCCGTAGGCTTGAGCAGTTTGATCTGTCCCATGTCGAACTCGCCGTGCACGCCCAGCTCTTCCTGAACAATGCTGTAGGCCTGTTCGATACAGCGGTCACAGATGTGTCCCGATATACCGGCAATCAAAAGGTTGGTATCCTTCTTCTCTCTTCCGCAAAAAGAACAACGGTCCATTATTTCTTTCCTTTGGTCCTTAATAGCACTTCGTCAATCATTCCGTACTCCTTGGCCTCGACAGCGGTCATCCAAAAATCGCGGTCCCCGTCCTTTTCAACTTCTTCGATGGATCTTCCGGAGTGCTCGGCAATGATGGCATAAAGTTCCTTTTTCATCTTCAGGATCTCCCGGGTGGTGATCTCAATATCAGAAGCTTGGCCCTGGGTTCCTCCCATGGGCTGGTGGATCATTACACGACTGTGAGTAAGCGCACTGCGCTTTCCTGGAGTTCCGGCTGCCAGCAATACAGCACCCATGGAAGCAGCCATTCCAGTACAGATGGTGGCCACATCGCAGGAGGTGTATTGCATGGTATCATAAATTCCAAGGCCTGCATGAACCCCTCCACCGGGAGTATTAAAATAGACCTGGATGTCCTTATTGGGTTCTGCAGAATCGAGATAGAGCAATTGTGCCTGGATAATGTTGGCCACATAGTCATCGATGGGTGCACCCAGGAA